>NSIA01000050.1 GCA_002737585.1 Planctomycetaceae bacterium
AGCCGCACTTGCGGGCACTGCCTCGGCCACCCGTGACTCTGCAACCGCTGGCTCAGGTGCCAACTCAACCGGCACGAGCACTGGTGCCACTACCACCGGAGCAGCAGCAACCACGGGCACTGGTTCAACCACCACCACCGGAGCCGCAGCAACCGCGGGCACGGGTTCAACCACCGGCACCGGAACAGCAGCAACCGCGGGCGCCGGTTCAGCCACCGGCGCGGGTACTGGTGTTGGTTCCGGTATCAGTTCAGGCTCCGGTGCACGCGCCGGCGCGGGTCGCTCGCGAACGCCCGCTCTGTCAGCGGCTGAGACAATCGCCGTGCCAGTCATAGCGAGCGGCGCAACGGGGTTTGCAGCCTTCACCATTACCCGGCTCGGCATCGTTGGTTCTGGCGGAAGCTCAGCCGCACTTGTGGGCACTGCCTCGGCCACCCGTGACTCTGCAACCGCTGGCTCAGGTGCCGCCTCAACCGGCACGACCACTGGGGCCACCACCACCGGAACAGCAGCAACCGTGGGCACCGGTTCAACCACCGGCACTGGAGCAGCAGCAACAACGGGCGCTGGTTCAGCCACCACCACCGGTACCGGCTCAGGAAGCAATGGCGGCGGAGCGGTGTCGATCGCGCGCATGGTGTCCACCGGCATCGCTTCTGCGGACTCCGGCACAGGCAAGGCGGCAATCTGCACCGGATCCGATGGAGCCAATGTCATCTCAAACATCGGTAGCGCGGACGGGCGAACAGTCGGCGAACTTGTACGAACAGCCACCTGTGAATCAACACGCCGCCGCGTGTCGGCCTGCGGCAGCGGATCAATAGTCTCGCGAATGACGACGGGCTGCGCACGCACGGGAGTGATCGGCGGAGGCGCGGTGGGCGGTGCCGATGAACACGCCGCCAATGCGACGCATGTGGTGAGCGCGGTGAACGGGAGCAGCGTGTCTAAGTATTTCATCGAATGCGAGCACCGATGGTAACCACTAGCGCCTCAAAGGTTCGAGCGCTGTCCGAACTGAAACCCGACTTGGTGCGCGCATCAGTACGCACACTCTCCGCCAATAGCGCGGCTGCTCCAGCACTACCAAGGGCACGCGCCGCGCGACATACCAGTGCCTGTGCATCGCCCCAAAGCTTGAGTTGCTTGGCAATTGCAAAGTCGTTCTGCCCGTCGTCCATGAGCCGCGCTGCATCGTGTGCCTTGCGCAGGAGGTCAACGATGGTCCACCCAATCAACGCGTCGGCGACGCCTGAAATACGGACCAATTCGTTCAACTTGACCAGCGCAGCACCCGCGCCCTTCTGGATGAGTACCGACTGCAACCCCCACGCCTGTTCCTCACGCGACTGACCAACAAATTCTGTAACCAGTGCGCGTGAGATCGGCTTGCCCTCACCAGCTGCGGTCGCCAACTTGGCAAGTTCAGTATCGATGCGCGCCAAGTCCGGCCCGATTTTTTCTACCAACAGTTCCGCCGCACCGGCCGCTAACTTTGCACCATGGCGCTTCTCTGCACGAGCACCACACCAACTGATCGCGTCCTTATCGTTGGGTGGTTCGCACTTGATCACTGCGCCACCGCTGGCTTCAACAAGTTTGTCAAACTTGCCAGGATTCCACCGTGTGCCCGCGCGCATCAAGAGTGTGCTCTCTTGCTGCGGATTTGCTGCGTAGCGTTCCATGGCACGGCGCCGATCTTCAGCGCCAATGAATCCTTCAGCATTGTCTATCACTATAAGTTTGTGCTGAGAGAGCAACCCATAGGAACGGAGTTCATCCATCACCTGCGCAAGGGTTGCTGATGCTCCATCAAACTCAAATCGATCCACTGATCCAAATTTTTCTGTCAGCGCTGCATGCAGTTGCCGCGAGTGCTCAACGCGGGTGAACGAATCCTTACCCGTGAGCACCACGATGCGCATGGAAGCGTCGGGGGACATACGGGATGCCTTCGATCCGGAAGCTGCTGAAGCGCGTGCCATCAGGCTGCGGATTGTAAGACGGGCGCGCGGTACGCTTCAATCCGTGCCGGAAGCGAACTTTGACGGAATCGTCGGCCCCACCCACAACTACGCCGGGCTGTCGCCCGGAAACGTGGCAAGCACCTCAAATCAAGGGACAACGGCTCGACCACGCGATGCAGCACTGCAAGGTCTTGCCAAAGCGGCCGCACTCGCGCGACTGGGACTGGTGCAAGGTTGGATTCCGCCCCACGAACGTCCGCACATCCCAACCCTGCATGCCCTTGGATTCACTGGCTCTGATGAAGTAGCGATTGCCACTGCCGCGCGCGATGCACCGCATCTCTTAGCGCGTGCATCAAGCGCCAGTGCGATGTGGACCGCCAACGCTGCCACCGTCACACCTGCGAAGGATTCCGGTGATGGCCGCGTTCATATGACGGTGGCCAACTTGCGAACCATGCCGCATCGCGCCATCGAAGCGCCACAGACCGCACGCACCCTGCGCGCCATCTTCCGTGACGACAAACGATTTGTCATTCATGATGCGCTTGCAGCATGTGACGCGTCAGGCGCGCCGACACCGTGGGGCGACGAAGGTGCAGCAAATCACACGCGGTTCACGGCATCAAGTGGTAATGGCGGTGAACATCCTGGCGTACATCTCTTTGTGTTCGGAGCGCACGCCAGCGGCGTCGGACGGCGTCCTTCGCGCTATCCAGCAAGGCAAACCCTTGAAGCCGGTCAAGCGGTCGCAGCGCTGCACGGCATTCCCAACGACCGATGCATCCACGCCCAACAACATCCCGCCGCCATTGATCATGGCGTGTTTCACAATGATGTGATCTCTGTTGGAAATGGATCGTTCTATCTGGTGCATGAAGTGGCGCTCCTGGATCAAGACCGCGTCCTTGACGATTTAGCCGCCGCGGTGGGTCCTCATTTCCAAGCGCTTGTTGTGCCGGAGTCGGAAGTGAGTGTCGCCGATGCGGTCCGCACCTACCTCTTCAACTCACAGTTGATTTCGCTGGCAGACGGCACTATGGCGCTGATACTGCCTGTGGAGAGCGAAGGCCACCCAGGTATCGCGCAGCTTGTGCAACGCATGGTGGATAGCGAAGCATGCCCGGTGAAGTCCGTCATTTACCTCAATGTTCGGGAGAGCATGCGCAACGGCGGCGGACCAGCATGCTTGCGACTGCGAGTGCCTCTTACTGCAGAGGAAGTGTCGGCGGTCGCCCCGGGATGCCTGTGGACCCCAGCAGGCCATGCCGCGCTGGAGGCGTGGGTGCGTCGTCACTATCGGGAAGAGCTGTCCCCAAGTGACTTGGCGGACCCGCAACTCTTGCGCGAGTCACGAACTGCGCTCGATGAATTGACCACCATCCTTGGTGTTGGTCCGATCTACGACTTTCAGCACTCATGATGCGCCTCGGGCGTGCACTGCGCGCGTGTGTTGCGTGGACCCGTTGCAAAGTACGCTTCACGGCGTGGATCGAACCAAGCGCATCGTCCTCTCCATAGTTCTCGCGACTATCGCATTCACCGTGGTGTTGGCGCTGTTCCTGCAACGCGCGCCCGCTCCGGTTGCCCCCGCGCCGGCACCAGTACCGGAATCCGAGCCAGCACTGCCACCCATACTTGTTGAAGCTGGAACTGAGAACGCGCCTGGTCCGCCAACAGGATTGCGTGACTGGATCGCACCAGAAGAGCTCGCTGCGCGCGAAGCCGCACGCCTTGCAGAAGAACTACGAGCAAAATCCCGCGATGCATTCGCGCGCGGCATCGCAGCACAAAAGTCTGGTGATCATGCCGCGGCCATCGCTGCGTACCGCGAGGCACTCACCATTGATGCGGGCATGGCGGGAGCATGGACTAACTTGGCACTTGCCCTGGACGCCACTGGAAACAGTGCCGAGGGTCTGGAGGCTGCGCGCAAAGCGGTTTCGTTGCCAGCCATGAAAGACGCCAAGCGCCGTGCGCACGCAATGCACACGGTTGGCCACCTGGCTCTCAAGAAGGGCGCACGCGATGAAGCTGTTGCCGCCTTTGAGGAAGCCCTGCGCGCCGATGCTCGGCAGGCTGCTGCGGCCCTTGAACTTGCAGCACTGTGGAACAGCGAAGGAAAGCCTGAAAAAGCGCTTGCTGCGCTGGTAGTTGCCAAGGAAGCGGGCGCGGAAAGCGCTGCTGTTTACACCGCGCTTGCTATTCACTGGTGGAACGCTGGCGACATTGCCAAGGCACAAAGTAACGCCGATGACGCACTCCACATCAACCCCAACGAGATTGAAGCGAAGGCGATACTTGGTTGGTGCTGCTTGGCACAAAAGCGTTGGGGCGACGCTGCACAGCGGATTGACGAAGTCGTGCGCGCGCGACCGAATGACGCTGATCTACAGGCGGCGCTCGGATTCGCCTACGACAAGCTGGGGCGACACCAAGATGCGATTGCTGCATTTGATCGTGCCATCGCGCTGGCGCCGGCGCATCCGTCGGCGCATGCACAACGCGGCGTAGCCCTTGAGGCCACGGGCGATGTTCAACGCGCGCGTCTTGCCTATGAGATTGCCGCCAAGAGTGGATCGTCTGAAAGTGTTGCGGCATCGCAGATGAAATTGGCCGTCGTTGCATACAAGGACAAGCGTTGGGCCGACGCACGCACCTTGGCCGAGGCCGCCATCGCTGCGGATCCCAAGTCTGTGCAAGCGCGCTATGTGCTGGGACTGGCGTGCTTTGCGCTGGGAGATCGCAAATGCGCGGGTGAGCAGGAGTATCAACTCACCCTGCTCGATGCACAACGCGCGGCGGATCTACGCAAGCTCATATCTGAGGAATGACTGGATGATCGTGCTGCATGTGATCTCAGGGCCAGATAGCGGGAAGCAACACGTGCTGCCCGATATCGAGCCACAACTGATCGGCCGCAGTACGGAAGCACTTGGTTCCACTGATTCCAGCGTGAGCAGGCGCCACGCGGAACTCACACCGTCGACCGGCGACTGGTACCTCCGCGACCTACGTAGCACGCACGGAACTTGGGTGAACGGACAACGCATTGAGTCGCGCGTGCAACTGCGCGCTGGAGATGTGATCCGCTGCGGCGATACGCAGATGCGTGTCCAAGCACTGGATCCAGGTGTAGCCGCAACGCCGGTGCCAGAGTCGGACCCAGCGCGACTGCAGGCCATGGGTGAGACCGTTGCCACGATCAGCCACAGTGTGAAGAACATCCTGCAAGGACTTCGCGGCGGAGCTGACGCCGTGGAACTCGCACTGCGCCGTGGCGATCTGGAAATGGCGCGCGAAGGCTGGCCGATCGTTGCACGCAATCTTGATCGCATCTCATGGCTGGTGATGAACATGCTTGCGTATGCCAAGGATCGCCCGCTGGAAATTGAAGAGACAGATATCGGAGCGGTGGTAGTGGAAGCATGTGAGTTGATGAAATCCACTGCGGATCGCCGCGGCGTTCAGTTGCTCACGCACGTCGATCCCTCGTTGCCGCCCGCGCCGATCGATGCAAACGCTGTTCATCAGGTGCTTCTCAATTTGCTTGCAAATGCAGTAGAGGCAGCGCCGGAACGGAGTGGTCGGGTCGCGGTGCGTTGTGCGTTCGATCCGCCACAGGGAGTGTTCCGCATTGATGTGAGCGACAATGGCGCAGGGGTACCGATTGAGCACCAAAGCCGTCTCTTTGAAGCATTTGCAAGCACTAAGGGACAGCGTGGAACGGGGCTCGGGCTCGCGGTGGCACGCGCACTGGTTGAGCGTCACGGCGGAACCCTGACGTTCGCAGCGCTCGTGCCACATGGAACGCAGATGCGCGCGGAATTCCCAGCAGACCGTGGTGATCCAGACTCTGATCGAACCCGCGGACCCTTGCCCACTCGTGAGCCGGACACCGAGTGGGACACCGTCATTCAATAACTAGTTCAAGCACCGGGACAAGTGAACTGACTGCGCTCAGTGACCGGCGATGAGACCTCACCGAGTTGCGAAGTCGGCAGCCGCGGTCGGCACCGTCTCCAAGATGTTCTTGACAATCTCGTCTGCGCCGCGGCCCTCAGCCTCAGCTTCAAAGTTGAGCAACACGCGATGCCGCAGCGCCGGAAGCGCCACTGCCTTGATGTCTTCCACGGAAACGGTGGCGCGCCCAGCAAGCAACGCTTTGACCTTCGCGCCAAGCACCATCGTCTGTGCCGCACGGGGGCTTGCTCCAAAGCGCAGAAATTGATTCACTAGCGGTGTGGCAAACTGCCCACGCGGATGCGTCGCCAAGACCACGCGGACTGYGTAATCCTGCACGGCGTCTGAGATTCGCACCGCCCGCACTAGTTTCTGGTGGCGAATGATGGTTTCTGCGTCAATGACCTTCTGCGGTTCGTCAATTGTTCCGGCAGTGGTACGCGCCAGAATCTCCCGCAAATCAGCGCGCGTTGAATAGCCAACCTCAAGTTTGAAGAAGAATCGATCCAATTGCGCTTCCGGCAACGGATAGGTGCCCTCTTGCTCAATCGGATTCTGTGTGGCCATCACAAAGAACGGCTTATCAAGTTGATGCGTCGTGCCACCCACGGTCACACTGCGCTCTTGCATGGCTTCAAGCATGGCGCTCTGCGTCTTCGGTGTGGCGCGATTGATTTCGTCAGCCAGCACAATCTGCGCAAAGAGCGGTCCCTTGCGGAACTGAAAGTCGCGACCGGATGGCGTTTCCACCACGATGGTGGTGCCGGTGACATCAGCCGGCATGAGATCCGGCGTAAACTGAATGCGCCCAAATTTCAACTGCAGCGCTTGCGCCAGACTGCGAATTAACAGGGTCTTACCAAGCCCCGGCACTCCCTCCAAGAGCGCATGCCCACCAGCGAAGAGGCACACCAGGATGCCGTCGATGATTTCTTCGTGACCAACGATCGCCTTCTGCACCTCTTTTTTGACGCGATCATGGTCGGCGCGGAAACTAACAATGARAGCTTCGGTTTGTTGTGGGTCGGCCATAGGTTTCTCTCCAGCGTGCGCATCGTAAGCCGCAGGGGGCTACCGCGGAACTTTCGCTGAATTTGTCTGTAAATCGCGAATGGCCGGCTGCGGTGCGACTATTCTTTCCGCTAAGCCGCTCCGTGCGCGGCTCGTTGGACTTCGGAGGAATGCGGTCAAACTCCGCAGCGAATGCGTCACCGTAGGCCGTACCCGCGTGGGTACGTGCGAGCCGGGTCGACCGAAGTCCAAGTTAACCATGGATTCCCTGCGCACATCAGGGAAAAGGGATCTCACATGTTGGCTCACATTCGGACATGGTCCGCCGCTGCATCATTTGCAGCCATCGTTCTCACTCACTCGCAATCCTTTGCTGGGCTGGTTGCTCAGTACGACGTTGGTACCGGGGCGAATGCATCCGTTGTCCAAGTGGACTTCACCAACGGCAATGCCTACCAAATCACCCTGCGCTGGGACACGCCAATGAACGGGTTCGATGCACTGCAATTGAGCACTTCCTCAATCAGCGGTGCCGCACTGACGTACGACACGTTCTCCTTTGGCAATTTCGTCACCGGCATCGGCCTTGGTGCTGACTACGAGTACGGCAACGGCGATCTGTGGCCCATTGAAAACTATTGGCACTACTGGACGAAAGTGGACGGCGCTTGGGAGATGGCCATGTTTGGCGCCAGCGACCGCATGCTCAGTAACGGCAGCGCCGATGCGTGGGTATTCGGCTCAGGCAATGCACCACAATCCGTGCCAGCGCCTGGACTCGCCGTCTTTGCGCTGACGATGCTGCGTCGCCGCGCTCGCCGCTAAGGGCGTAGCTGCGAAGTGCACGGTGCTGCAACCAATCGCCGTGCTTCACGTACTACCAAACAAATCGCCCGCGCCGTCATGACGGCGCGGGCGATGTTTATTGATACCTGAAATGCGAACGGATTTACTTTCCGGGCAAGCGGTCGAGGACCTTGTCGATCAGCCCATATGCCAGCATTTCTGGCGCATTCAGCCACTTGTCGCGGTCGCAGTCGTTATGAATTGTCTCCCGCGTCTGACCGGTGTTGTCGCTGTACAGCGCATACAACTTGTCGCGCAGGCGCAGAATGTGCTTGGCGTGAATCTCCAGATCCGTCGCCTGACCTTCAATCACTCCGCCGATCAACGGCTGGTGCATCAGGTTCTCAGCGTGCGGTAGTGCGAAGCGGCGACCCTTGGTCCCGCTGCAAGCGATCACACTGCCCATGCTGGCAGCTTGACCAATGATGTACGTCGCCACTGGGCACGGCACAAATCGCATGGTGTCAACAATGCCAAGACCAGCACTCACGCTGCCACCTGGGCTATTGACATACATACTGATCTCCGCCTTCGGGTCCTCGTTGGCAAGGAACAGAAGCTGCGCGACCACCAGGTTGGCCATCGTGTCCGAGACGCCGCCGCCTAGGAAGATGATGCGGTCGTTCAGCAGACGGCTGTAGATGTCGTAGGCGCGCTCGCCGCGACCAGTCTTTTCGATGACGATGGGGATCAGTGTCATGGTGTTCGTGTTCCTATCTCATTGCGCCGGATGCGGCGCCACAGGCATGCGTTCGATGATTCGGTCAATGAGTCCGTACTCAAGCATTTCCTGGGCATTCAGCCACAGGTCACGCTCACAGTCGGCGGCGATCTTCTCCATGGAGTGGCCAGTGGCCTCGGCATAGAGGTTGTTGCAGACATCTTCAATACGCTGCATTTGCCGCGCAAAGATCTCCAGGTCAGTTGCCTGCCCTTCAAATCCACCAATGCGACCTTGGTGCACCAAGTTCTCTGCGTGGCGCAGAGCAAAGCGATGACCCTTGGCTCCACAACAGGCGATCACGCTCGCCATACTGGCGGCTTGTCCAACGATGTAGGTGGCGACTGGGCAAGTCACCGAGCGCATGGTGTCAATGATGGCAAGGCCGTCGGAGATTGATCCGCCCGGACTATTGATGTACATACTGATCTCGGCAGTCGGATCTTCGTTCCACAGGAACAAGAGCTGCGCGGTGACTACCTGTGCAAGCGGGCGAGAAATCGGCGCGCCAACAAAGATCACCCGGTCACGCAGCAAGCGGCTGTAGAGGTCAACCAACTCTTCACTCTTGCCGCGCTTGTCCACCACCAGCGGAACTGAAATCCAGCGCGGCTCATCATCGTCATCTTCGTCACGGCGCGGATCAGCACCCGGCGCGGCTGAATCGGACGAAATCGACCAGACATCCGCGAGCGACTGCGCGCTCGACGAAATCGGGCTTGCCACCATGGGCATGGCAGACATCAAGTTGAGCAACTCCGCTCGCGTCAACGCTTGCCCTTCTCTGGGAAGGTGGCCACATCGTCAACAAGACCGTAGGCCTTGGCCTCTTCGGCGTTGAAATACTTATCGCGTTCGGCATCCTTGGTGACCGTTTCCACGGGCTGACCAGTGTGCTTGGCAAGGATCTCGTTCAGCTGACGCTTCATCTTGAGAATCATCTCGGCCTGGATCTGGATGTCCGAGGTCTGGCCATAGACGCCGCCGTGCGGCTGGTGAATCATCACCTTGGCGTGCGGCAGAATGATGCGCTTGCCCTTCTGACCCACGGCCAAGAGCACCGCTCCGCCGGAATATGCACGACCGATGCAATAGGTGCCCACCTCACTGGAGATGAACTGCATGGTGTCGTAGATGGCCAACGTGTCATCTACAGCCCCGCCGGGGCTATTGATATAGAAGTTGATGTCTTGACCACGCTTCTGGCTTTCCAGATACAGCATTTGCATCATCACGCGCGCCGCGGAGGCGTGGTTGATTTCGCCAATGAGGAAGACCACGCGATTCTCCAGGAGGAGTTCATCGATAGTCATCTCGCGGGTGCGCTGGTAGGAAGTGCTAGCGAGGGTCTCGGGGCGAATCATGTCTCGGCCGATACCAGCTGCTGCCAGCGTGTTCGGTGTAGCCATCATTCCGCCATGGATGCCGTTTGGGTAGTGGCCGGTCGGGAGGTTCAGTTGCATGCGATCCTCAATATGGAACCCGAGGGAATCCGCGGGGGACAGGAATCATAGTCCGCATCCGGGGGCTACATCGGCGATCGGGGCGCGCAACATGCACCTGTCCGGGCAGATCTCGCTGCCAAATGCACCACTCCGCCACCCACATGCAGCAATCCGGGGGGAACTTACGATGCGCCCATGCTCAGCGACGCCTTCGCCACCCGAATCTGCAATCCAAGCATTGCTGCCGTCACCCTGTTGATCGGACTTTCGGCGACATCCCCGGCCTTGTGCCAGGATCCTTCGTTGACACCACCGAGCGCGGCTGAACCGCGGACACCCGCGCCAGCCGCCGCGCCACTCGCTGCAACGGCGGCGCCCAAGTCCGCGCCCGCTGCAGCGCCACCGGCAGCTCCCGCTGCGGCGCCACCGGCAGCTCCCGCTGCGGCGCCGGCCGCAGCTCCCGCCGCAGCGCCGGCCGCAACTCCTGCCGCAGTCACCACGCCACCGGCAACAGTTGCGCCTGTTGTGCCAGCCGCACCCGTTCCCCCCACCACTACGGATGCCACTGCTCCGTTACCAGTAGTGACTCAACGCGGTGATGAGCAGCCCGCACGCTCTGCAGGCGCCGGATACATCCATCAGTTCAGTGCCGATATCGGTGATAACGCAAGCATGAGCGCGGACCGTTTCTACGGAAGCTATTCAGCGCGGGTGTACAGCTCCAATGACCTCAACGTCACCGTGGCCATGGGCTATGAGTTTGACTGGTACCACTGGAGCGGCGTCTCCGAACTTGGCGTCGCTGATCCGTTCGGCAGCGTGAATCTCTTTGGGCTGCAGACGCGCGGAAGCTTCAAAGTGGCTGATGAGTGGACCGCTTCGCTTAGCGGCATCTTTGCTATCGCAGGTGAATCGGATGCGGATGCTGGAGACAGTCTGTACGGCGGCGGAATCGGCAGCGTTGCTTGGACTCCCACCGCCAACATGATGCTGGGCATCGGTGTCTTGGGCGTGACACAAATCGAGAACGACCCGATCATCATTCCCATCCCCGTATTGCACTGGCACTTTGCTGATGATTGGCTGCTTTCCACCATCCGCAGGCCGCCAGCAAGTCCGTTCGTGGGCGTCGATGTCGCGTGGGAACCCGAAGGATCCAAAGTGGATGTTGCCTTCGGAATTGGCTGGCAATTACGCCGATTCCGCCTCGGAAACAACAACGATTCAACCATCGATGACGGTGTCGGCGAAGATGAAAGCTGGGCCGCATTTGTGAGCGTTGGCTACGACTTCACTCCAACCTGCCGCCTGGACATGCTGGTGGGAACAACGTTCTATGAGCAACTGCAGATCGAAGCATCAAACGGTTCCAACGCACGCACTACCACGGTTGATCCCAACGCACTCTTGGGTGTGTTTGTGACGATCAGTTACTAAAGAGACGCGCGTTACACAGCCGCTCGTATTCACGCTGCGCGGATCTCACCCCGATCAACGAACGCCAGTACGGCGCTGACTGATTCTGGTGCAATCTCAAACATTGCCGCAAGCGCACGGCGGTATCCATTCATTTGCAATTGATACGGAGCGATTCGCTCTTCGAACTCCGCGCCCTGTAGGTCACGCGCACCAGTCTTCCAGTCCAGCACCTCCGCGCGTACCACGCGCCCAGCGCGCATACCAAGTACCACTCGGTCCATTCGACCGCGCTGCGTGCGTCCGTCAATCTGCACCACGAATGGCATTTCGCTTCGAACCTGAAGTGTGTCGCACTTCCACAGTGCATACCGTGCTGGACGCAAACACTCACCAAGCGGTCCCTGCGCGGCGGCCATGACCAACGCGCGCACCGATTCGCGCAATGCGGCATCGACCGGTCGACCAATCTCCACTGCCACTGCGCGCAACACCTGTGGTTCCGATGCTGCATCAATCCCCTCAGAATTCAGCCATTCCACGTGCTCAAACCACGCGTGCGCCAGCGAACCGCGCGCGCCGTCATCCGCACCTGCGAACTCCGCCGTAAACAGCGGAACACCACCAGCACCAAGCCGCTCATGCGAACTCGGCGCTACGCCACCGCGCGCATCGGGCCGCGCAATGCGTTCCACCACTGGGGCGGGCATTGGTGCTGGCGTCAGCGTCGGTGCTGGTGTCGATGTCGATGTCGGTGTCGGTGTCGGTGTCGACGTCAGCGTCGGTGTCGACGTCAGTCCCGCCACTTCCACATTGTTGGCGGGCAACGGACTACCTTCGCTCGGTAGCGCATCCACGCCGCACTCCCAGAAGCGTTCGTTGACTACTTTGGTTGCAAGCAGCCCTGTCTCAAATTCTGGGAACGCCATGCGCAAGATCCGGGTACCGCTGAGCCGCAAGGTGTCCACCCCAGTCGGCGGCGCACACACCAAGTGCAACGCCTCACGCGCACGGGTCACGCCCACGTAGAAGCCTGAAACATCATCAAAGATGCGCCCCACTTGCGCCTCGCGGCGGAACGCCTCCAAGAGCGGCGAATACTCCATGATGGCACTTGCCAAGACCGGCGCAACGGCGATCGGTGGCTTGGTTGGATCCGGTGCAAGTACCGACCAATTGCCAGCACCACCATCCACAGTTCCCATGGTGCGGTCAAGACTGCCCAGCACAACCTCATCAAACTCCAGCCCCTTACTGGCGTGGATAGTCATCACTCGAACGCGCTCCCCTGCCGCAGCGCGGACGCCACGCGATTCAACGCTCGTGACAAAGTGACCTGGCCGCGCAACATCGGCTCGGTCGGCATCATGAGCCATGACAGAAAGTTGATGCAATCGCTGCATATCACGAGCAGAACAGACCGACCGGAATCGATCGATGGTCCGATCAATCCACGCCGGCAATCCCTCTGCATGCAAGGCACGGCGCACTTGCGCAGAAATGCGATCCGCTTCCGTTCGCTGCGCAGCGCCCCCCGCAAACGTCTCCATGGGGGCGCAACCAAAGATCGAAGCAACTGGTTCACGACTCACGATCCAATGCGAAGCACGATCGTCGGGCTGATCTGCAAGCCGCAGCATGGCCATGATGGCGGTGACCGCTGGTGAGTCAAGTAATTGCGATCGCCCTTCGTCGCTCGCTGCCACGCCAGCGCGCCGAAGCGCCGCAACGCACGCGGTGATCTCATCGTTCTTACTGACAAGCACCGCGATCGTTGCATCCGGCCGCCGCGCATGGCGATCAGCAACAATGGATGCAACCGTGGCAGCAATTGCATCAGCACCTGGCCCAGCCGCACGGAATGCGCGAACGAATCCCGGCATTTCGCTGTTGCGCTCCGCGGCCAGATGCTCCACAAATGTCCACCCAGCAAGTGCACGCAAGAGTGGGCTGCGGTCAACATCCCGTGGTGCCGCCAATCCGGCATCAGTGAAGGTCCGCTCCGCGTCTGGGGTACTCGCGGCAAGCGGGGTGCCGCTGACCAAACCCGCGATATCGCCAAACACCGTATTCACAAAGCCAAGAATCACCGGACTCGAACGGAAGCTGGTGTTGAGCGATGCGTCCTCCTCAAGACCTGGGCGTGAACCCACTTGAGCGAGCAGTTCCGGAGTGCCTCCGCGCCACGCATAAATTGACTGTTTTGGGTCACCCACCACTAAGAAGCGTCGACCACCGGTTGCCATGATCTCATCAATGAGTGGCACCAATGCCGTCCACTGCGCGGGGGATGTGTCTTGAAATTCATCAAGTGCTAAATCGCGAATCGCGCGGTCAAGGCGTTCGCGCATCGCTTCAGTTCCTTCGCCGCCAAGGCAATGAGCGCGTGCAATCAGTGTGGTGATGTCCTGAAATCCATATGCACCTTCAGCGCGGCGCATGCGGACCAACTCGCGATCAACACTGTGCACAAGTTCCTCGGTTGCCCGCAGACGGGCGCGAATGACGTCTTGCACCTCAGCACAGGCGTGACCGACCAACTTCTCAAGCCCGCGCGCAAATGCTGGTTCCGGTGCAACGCTGCTGAACACCCCAGTGTCGCGTACTGCGCTCACCAACGAGTCCTTCAACAAGTCAAACCAATGGCCATCTTCTGCCAAGCGGGTGACACGCGGAATGGCGTTTGTCCAATGCTTGTTGGGGGTCCCACCCTTTGTCAGTGGAACGGCGGCTTGGCGCATGGCGTCAATGAGCGCAACACGCGCCTTCGCATCGGCGCGTCGCGCCTTGGGGAACAGCTGCACACTGTCCGATGCCAAAGCCAACCACGGCTTACCAGGATCATTACCCAGTGCACATCGATCCCAAATGGTGAACGCACCACCCAGTGCCGCATCAATTCCAGCTTGAATTTCCACTTTCGGCTCGCCATCGGACATCTGTCGCGCCAGATCAACCGCCCGCATGGGGTCAGCAGCAATGACCGCGCCGATCGCGTCCATGCGCATGGCTCGCTGCTCATCGTCTTCGGCAATCCGCCACCCTTCCGGCAGTCCCAGCTCCGGGCCAAAGGCGCCCGCCATTTGCATAAAGAATCCATCGATGGTGGAAATCGACATCCGGTGCAGCGCGTCGACCACTTCGCGTAGCACGGCCGAATATTCCTCCGCCGAAGCGGGGCCAATCTGCGAAGCAATGGAAAATTCCTCACGCTTCGCAGCATCAAGGCTGCCAAGTGCGAGGTGCCGAAGCACTCGCTCCAAGATCTCACCCGCCGCCTTGCGGGTAAATGTCACCGCCAACATTCGATCCGGCGACGCTGTGTTGGTAGCGCGTCGCTCCTCAATCATCCATCGAATCAGTCGATTGGCAAGCAAGTAGGTCTTGCCGCTGCCCGCGTTGGCAATGACAACGGATCGAGTAATCATGACAGTACCTCCCCGCGCAACCCACGCATGCCGACTCCGTACACGGGCGCCAACGGATCATCTGCGTCTGGCTCATAGTCCGGATCGCGTATGAATTGCCCGGCAACAATCAGCCGTGCAATACGCGTTGCCTCAGCCTCTGCTTCGCCAAGGAACGCGTCATCCCACTTGCTAGCAAGCAGCACCGCCGTGTCAGCGGGGTTGGATGGAAGCGCAAAGTAGCCGAGATTCTTGGGCGGAACAGTGATTCCAATGGAACGAAGCAACACCGCATAGAGCGGCAATTGCAAATCCACCCAGCGACCCTTGGGCTTGCGATGCTCGCCTTCCGGATCGTTGGGCTTCGCCGACGTCTTGTAGTCAAGCGCTGCAAATCCACGATCCGGATGTACATCCACGCGATCGATACGGCCCTGCAATAGCAGACCCGTATCACCAATCACTGGCGCTGGTCGGCCGAATTCATCGCGGGGTCGCGTGGCAAATGAAAGTTCCGAATGCACCACCTGCCAACCATCGGCCGCCCACGCCGCCTGCACATGGGCAAACGCCGTGAGCCGCTCACGCGCAAGTGCAAACTGCACCACGTAGGCACCACGGATTGACTCTGGATAATCGCGATCTCGCATTTCATCAAGCGCCGCATGCACACGCTGCTCGATGACTGCGGCGTCAATTGTTGCGGGTTCACCCGCTGCGGTGCGCTGCGCTTCATCGCGGCCCCACGCCTGCAGAGCGGTATGCACTAAATTTCCAAATCCCATGGAATCAAGCTCCACCGCACCATCATCAGCGCCGTCAAGCAGCAGTCGCGGATCTCGCTTCAACTGGAAGAGCGTTGGGCATTTCAAGAAATCGCGAAACGCAGTCACACTGACCGACACCATCTTGCTGGGACCAGCTGGCAGCACATTCACTGAAAATTGCCCTTCCGATGCCGCTACCGCTGCCCAGCGCGTCGCCGATGAGCGCGGCGATTTCGGATCGCCCATCCAAGCCATACGGCGCGCCAGCTCCTCGCCCTGCAGCCCAAGCAGTAAACGCGAGGGCTGCAGCGGATCGCCCGCCATCTGTGTTCGGCCGGTCACCAAGCGAACGAATCGCTTTCGCGAAATCAACGCGTGGAGAATCCACGCATCGCGCGCCTGACGTCGCATGGCGCACGGCATGCCAAGTCGCGCTCGTACCGAATCCGGGAGCCACGGATCAACTTCCATTCCACCTGGAACAATGCCGTCGTTCATCCCCGTCAAGACCATGTTCGGCGCATCGTCAATGCCAGCATCAAGCCATTGCATCAACTCCACTCCGTCATCAGTACCTTCCGTGGCAAGCATGGACGCTGCCATGGCCTCGCCAATCAACACCAATACTTGCGCAGCCATGAGGCCGTCCGTAAATCGCGTTGGCACCACCAGCAGCTCTTCGGCTGCTGTGTGGAATGCCTTGGCAGATTCCCGACCGACCAACGACGCATCCTCTGCTACCGCTCCGAGCACCTCTCGCAGCGCAGCAATCGTCTGGAGTACCGACTTTGATTTCCGAAGCGCTTCAAGCAACGCATCAATACGTGCAACCGTGGTAGTAACACGACTGTGCAAACCGTTACCAAAGTCAATGCGATCCGGCAGGATGTCTGCTCCGCTGGAAACCGCAAATTCTGAAACACTCGCCACTGGTCGAACACACCCTTGGCGCACCAACCACGATTCCATTTCTGGATGGCGGACCAATGCACCGAGCGTTTCGCACGAGCGCACTTGCAAATAGTCCGCCAGCACCGAAAGCAACATTCCCAGTGGACCATCCGCCGCCGTCCGTGACGGCAACGCGTTCACTGCCACACCACATGAAGGAAGCAGCGAAGCAACCTGCGCCGCAACTCCCTCGTCGGGGACTGAYACCGCCATGTCACAACTCCGCCGCGGCATCGGCATCGCACTCAGCGCGTCCAGTACCGCCGCTGCCTGGTCAGCAGGGGTATCTGCAAGCATGATGATGTCTTGCGGAACCACCACTGCAGCACGCGCCCACGGTGCGTGTTCAGGAAATCCATCTTCATCGAGTGGTGCTGGCAACTCTGCATGCGTTCCGTGCACCAGCACCGAAACAGCGATGTCGCGCGCAGCCAGCGCACCCAGTAGTTCCCGCTGAATCCGTTCCGGATCAGCAAGTAGCACATAGATGCGAGCAATTCCGCCCGCGTGCAAGGCACCAGTGCTGGAAGCGAGGCGTGTGGCCGTCGGCTCATCAATTGCCTGCTCGCGCTCAAGCGCCTTACGCCAACCCTTCTCAAGCGCCAGCAATGCGTCCCACCGATCGAGATCCAACTCCGGCATGGTGGCGCGCAGTTCCGCGGCCACGCTGACGAAGTCCGTACACGCACTGGTGACATCACGGTGCAATGTGGCAATCCGAGCCGAAAGTGCATCAATGCTGGCAGGCTCCAGCGGCTCGCCCGGAATGGCGTCCATTCCACCTGGCGACAATGCAGATATCACGCGCGCTTCGGCGCTGATGATCGCATGTCGCCATGCCAACTGAATGCCCATCGAACCAAGTATGTTGGCGGTTGGAACCACAAATCGCGAAGCGAGCCCCGCGGGCGTCACCACGCGTGGCGAGACAAATGCATGTCCCGCGTCACGCGCAAGTGCAATCAGGTGATGCTCAAACGCGCGGCTCGCTCGCGACGCCGGAACCATCACCAGTGCATCGGACAGATCCACAATCCCATGATGGGCAGTGGTTGATGACCACACGTGCTGCGCCAGCGCGCGCATCAGCGAAGGGCCGTCCGGGAGGCGAATCGTGGTGAATCTCATGAGCGCGCATCATCGCAGGGAGCGGTGCAACAAGTACTTCCTCACCGCAAGAGCCCCAAGAATTTCAGGCATTTCCGTGTTCCGCAGCAGCACCCGCCGAGGCATTCTGGGTGGCGCGCCGGACCAAATCCTCCAGGACGCGCATTTGTGCGGCACGGATTCGCTCGTCGCCCGCGCACACATTCACGTGCGCCAACTTTCGTCCCGGGCGGGGCGACTTTCCATAGTCGTGCAGGCGCGCGCCGGGCACCGAGAGTAGATCGCCACGATCGGGCATCGCACCAATGATATTGATCATTCCACTCAATCCACGCGCATCGGTCGATCCAAGCGGTTCATCCGTGACGGCGCGCACATGGTTCTCAAATTGACTGGTGACCGCACCATCAATGGTCCAGTGACCAGAGTTGTGAACCCGCGGCGCCATCTCATTGGCAATCAACCCGTCCGTGGTCACAAAGAATTCGATCGTCAATACCCCAACATGCCCAAGCGCATCCATCGCCGCGCGCACGGCATGCTCTGCCGCGAGGCAAACATCCGCAGTCATGCCCGGTGCTGGTGCAATGGTTTGCCGCAGAATTCCCGCGTGGTGTTCATTCTTATTCAGTGCCCACGTTCGCACGTCACCATCACGAGAGCGCACAGCAATGACGCTTATCTCAGCAGTAAAGTCAACGAACGCCTCATAGATTGCCGGCGCTCCACCCACCGCAGCCCACGCGGCGGCAAAGTCACGCGGCGAACGCACCACGTATTGACCCTTGCCGTCATACCCAAGGCGCCGCGATTTCAGCACCGCCGGAACGCCAATCCGTCCGCACGCCGCCGCCAATTCCGATTCCGTATTCACAGCCGCAAACGGCTGCACGGCAATGCCGCACGATTGAAAGAACTCCTTCTCAGAGATTCGGTCTTGGGCGATTGCCAAACTCCGTACCCCAGGCGCAGTTGGAACGCGCTCCGCAATCGCACTCATGGTGCTGACGGGCACATTCTCAAACTCGAACGTCGCAACATCGAGTCCCGCAACAAAGCGCGCCACCGCAGCGTGATTGTCAAATGCACCAACGATCAATTCACCAACCGCAGACGCTGGGCACTGCGGATCCGGGTCAAGGAAGCGAAACGAATGCCCCAGCGGAATGCCAGCAAGCGCCAGCATCCTGCCCAGCTGACCACCGCCAACAACGCCCACCAACATCAGCTATGCCCGCCCGGCATCAGGCCAACACGCGGATCAGGTTGCGCCATGACTTTGACGGTTTGCGCTGCACGAAATGCGTCCAGCTGTTCACGCACCGCTGGGTCATGCGCCGCGATGATGGATGCTGCAAAGAGCGCGGCGTTGGTTGCTCCTGCTTGGCCGATCGCAAAGGTCGCCACGGGAATACCCGCGGGCATCTGCACGATCGAAAGCAAACTGTCCAGGCCATTCAGTGTCTTGGTAGAAACCGGTACGCCAAGTACGGGCACTGCCGTCTTGCTGGCACACATGCCCGGCAAGTGCGCCGCGCCGCCTGCACCAGCGATGATGGCACGCAGACCACGCGCGCGGGCGGCTTGGGCGTATTCAAAAAGTTGATCAGGGGTTCGATGAGCGCTGACCACGCGGCACTCATGCGCAATCCCCATGGCAGTAAGCGTGCGAGCGGCGTGCTGCATGGTGTCCCAATCAGACTGACTGCCCATGATCACCCCGATGAGCGGCTCTCCGGCGGGCGAAATCAGGTCTCCAACTGGATCCATGACCGAATACTACGAGCCGGATGTGTTTCTCGGACGCGTGTCGGCGGCTCCGGGGAGGTCCGAACACTGGGAATTTTTAGTGGGAATTGTAATTTTCACGTGTTTTCTTCCAATTCGCCCCCGGAATCTCCCGTGAAGGGGGGTGACACCGATAATCCAAGACAATTGCGATGTGTGGCAACCGCTTCCTTGCAGAACGTGTTAACCGTGACATACTCCACCCATAATTGCACATGGGAGCGATCTGATCGCAAACCGGTGCCGTATGAAAAGGTGACAATCTGGAATTCCGCGGCCTCAAACCCTTTGGCCGCGACTCGACCACGCCTCGAGGTGCACGAACGGACATGTGTTCGTGTACCGAAACACTCGGGGCGGAGTGCTGGAGCGGCCTTGCCGCTCTTTGCTCAGAGTTCAGAAAAGGGTGGGCGTCGGCTTCGGACACTGACGCCCAAACCGTTGCGGTTTCCGCAACGGCGAATCTCGGGGATGCGGCCTCAGGCGTGGGAGCCGCGTCCCCGAGTTCATTTTTGAGAATCCATGTGCGGAATTCACGTGGGTAGTCCCACCATTCGGACTCACACTGCCGACTTCGCACTTCCAACTCCAAAAACGACGAACGCGGCACCCACACTTCGGAGAGCACCGCGTCACGTGCGATTGGTGATGATGTGATGGTGGACGTCAGCTTGCTTCAGCGCGCGGGTGCGCCTTGTCATATCCATCGCGCATACGACCGCTGGTCAAGTGGGTGTACACCTGCGTTGAACTCAGCGACTGATGGCCCAACAACTCCTGGACGGCGCGCAAGTCGGCCCCATTGTCCAAGAGATGCGTGGCGAAACTATGGCGAATGGTGTGCGGTGAGATATCCGGATCAAGATTCGCTTCCACCAAGTACTTGGCAACCTTGCGGCGCACCGAGCGACTTGAAAGACGTCCGCCGTTCTTATTGACGAACAGCGATTCTTCCGCGGTCATGCGCTTTCCACGACTCTGCAGGTCGGCATCGACCATCGCCAAGTAATGGCGCAACGCCTTCAGCGCATGACTTCCCAGCGGAACGCGCCGCTCACGCCGACCCTTACCGCGAATGATGATTTCTTCGCCGGTGTCGTTGAGGTCGCCCCGGTTGATGGCAACAACCTCAGAAACTCGGATACCAGTGGAATACAAGGTCTCCAGAATCGCGCGGTCGCGCGCTCCCAGAATGTCGGTGTCATCGGGCGCAGAAAGCAATCGCTCAATCTGCTCCACAGAGATGGCCTTCGGAAGGCGCTTGGCYTGCTTGGGCGTACGAATCAGGACCATCGGATTGGTTGGAGCAAGACCCTTGCGTTCCATCCACTTATGGAAACTGCGCAGCGTGGCAATCTTGCGAGCCATGGTGGCCGCGGAATACTTCTGCTCGCCAAGCTTGGAGAGGAACTCGCGGATCAACTCCACTTCGCACTTCAGCACACGACCAGTAATCGTGTCCGATGAAGTGCTCTTGGAGTCAAGCGCCTTTCGCTCCTTCTCAAGGTCCACCTTCACGCCAGCCTTCGTCTCAATGAAGTCGACGAACTGGCGAAGGTCGAGCCCGTAACAACGGCCCGTGTACGGGCTGAAGTGACGCTCGTCGGTGAGGTAACTAAGGAAGTTCTGGATGAGTGCAAGTGTGGTTGTGTCGTTCATGGCCCTTCGCCTCCATAATCGCGCGGTCTGTTGCGCGGTGCTGTGTTGCTCAGTTCGGAATCTGATGTCCATTCTTCTTATCGGAGACACGCCGCTTCAACCTGAAGCCAACCCGTGTTAAACACACCGAAATCCGGACGTTCCTCAGATCGATTGTGCGATTCCGGAAACCTGTTGTCCAGATGTGTTACGCAGACCTTGACTAAGTAGATGACCAAATATCATTTCCGGCAAAAATCGCCGATTCTGCGGGCTTGACCACTTGGTTATTGGACGTAAATCGGCGCCGCATCAGTGTTGCCCGAACTTCCCTACAATCGCTCCCCTTCCTGAGCGCCCCCTTCTCCCCCAATTTCACCACCATGGTTGCGTAGCTCAGTTGGTAGAGCAAGCGGCTTTTAACCGCTAGGTCCTGGGTTCGAATCCCAGCGCAATCACTGCACTTCGCCGGCACCGTCACCCCCCACGTCACACGCTCACGCCTTGCGCCCCGCCACCTACGGGCCGATCGGAACACGGATGTTTGTACTTCACCTGAACTGGTCTCACGGATCGTTGCGCGTCTGGGGCGAGCATTCCCAACGATTCATCACTGCGCGTGACACCGCCATCGCAACCGGGACGCACCCGTACGCCGCCACCATCGCAGAATTGCGCGCAGCGCTTGCGCCCGCACTTGAGCACGCGCGTACCGCAAGCGGCGACGATGCCCGCATCGCAGCGGAGGGWTCACTCACCGACAGTTCGCTCATGCTGCTGTTGCCGCACTCCGACACGGMGATTGGGCAACTACCACTTCCGAGTGATCGCCTGAGTGCCTGCGATGAAGTAGCTGGTTTTTCAGCTGAACCAGAAGAGACGCTTGCACCCATCGAAGTTCCGGCGGTGGCGCTTGATCCGCGCACTGCGTTCGCACTGCTGCGCATACTCGACACTGAATCGACCGACGACACCATTGCCTGGGGACATGACGCCCGATGGTGGAACGCTGTTTCACAGTTCACGCAGCACCTGATCAACGATCAACGTGTCATTCCAACCGTGGTGCAGGA
>NSIA01000051.1 GCA_002737585.1 Planctomycetaceae bacterium
CTCCGTGACTTCAAGCCGGTGCTGCAAGAGGCTGGCTTTGAAGTACTCGCCCCGGATTGGTGGGGCCAGACCGCCAACCGCGTGGGCGCGCGCCTGCTCATCGACAGCGAACCGTCCCCGAGCGAGGGTGGCGAAGGCGGCAAGTCGAACGGTGGAGTTGGCCTGCACAGTTTGGTCAATTACAGCTGGCAAATTGCACTGGGAGATACGCCACTCACCCTTGAGGAATTCCAAGCGCTCGCCAAGAAGGGCGTGCCGCTGGTGCGCATCAACGGTCGCTGGGTGGAAATCCGTCCGGAAGATYTGGAGCGTGGCGTCAAGTTCTTGAAGCAGAACGCCAACGGTCAAGCAACCCTTGTGGAAGCCCTGCGCATGGCGCACCTGGATGCTTCCGATGGTGGACTACCAGTGATTGGCGTCGACACCAAGGGATGGGTGGCGGAAATCTTCGGGCCCGATGATTCGATTGAGAAGATGCCGCTCCTGGAGCAGCCGGAACGATTCCAAGGCACCCTCCGTCCGTACCAGCGCGCCGGCGTCAGCTGGCTGGCATTCTTGGAGCGTTACGGAATGGGCGCATGCCTCGCCGACGACATGGGTCTCGGTAAGACCATCCAATTGATTGCCCTGTTGCAAGCTGAACGACAAGTGGCCCCAGAGGGCGAACGCGTTGGGCCAACACTGTTGGTGGCGCCCATGAGCGTGCTGGGTAACTGGCACCGTGAACTTCTCCGCTTTGCGCCAGAGTTGGTGGTGCATGTGCATCACGGACTGGAACGCCCCCAAGGCGAGCGCTTCGTGCAACTGACGCAACGAGTTGATGTAGTGGTGAGTACCTATGCCCTGGTGACGCGCGACAAGGACCTCCTGAATGAGGTGGAATGGCGTCGCGTGGTACTTGACGAAGCGCAGCACATCAAGAACCCGCCCACCAAACAGACCGCCGCCATTCGCGCGCTGCGCACCAAGTTCCGCGTGGCCCTCACCGGTACGCCGGTGGAGAACCGACTCAGCGAACTGTGGTCGATCATGGAATTCTGCTGCCCCGGATACCTGGGAACTCAGAACGATTTCCGTAAGCGCTTTGCGTTACCAGTGGAACGCCACCGCGACAAGCGGCAAGCCGAGCGGCTCAGACTGCTGGTCCGACCTTTCATTCTTCGCCGCCTCAAGACTGATCCAAAAGTCATCAGCGATCTTCCGCCGTTGGTGGAAACGCGGCAGCAGATTCCGCTCACGCCCGAACAGGCCTCGCTGTACGAGCAAGTGGTCAACGACATGCTCAAGCGTGTCGATCAGGCCGAAGGTATTCGCCGTCGCGGACTGGTGCTCAGCGCGTTGGTGAAGCTCAAGCAGATCTGCAATCATCCTGCGCACTTCCTGCGCGAGGGCATGCCATCCAATGCTCCGGTGGCCGAGCCATCCGAGGAAGATATGGCGGAAGGCGCACAACATGCCGAGCCGCCAGCGAAGAAGATCGTGGTGCCTTCCAATGTGGTGCGCGCCACGCGGCTCAGCGCTCGCAGTGGCAAGAGTCTGCGCGTCATGGAAATGCTGGAAGAGTTGACGGCGGCGGGTGACCGCGCGTTGATCTTCACGCAGTACCGACAGATGGGTCACTTGTTGGTGCAGATGATTCGGCAAGAGCTGGATATCGAAGCATTGTTCTTGCACGGCGGCACGCCCCAAGCCAAGCGCGACCAGTTGGTGCAGAAGTTCCAAAGCGAAGATCCAGCGTGCCCACTCTTCGTCCTGAGTCTCAAGGCCGGCGGCGTGGGACTCAACCTGACCGCTGCCAACCATGTGTTCCACTACGACCGGTGGTGGAATCCTGCCGTTGAGAATCAGGCCACCGATCGTGCATTCCGCATTGGTCAGTTGCGTACCGTGAATGTTCACAAGATGATCACTATCGGCACACTTGAGGAGCGCATCGACCAGATGATCGAACAGAAGACCGAGCTTGCCAGCCAGATCATCGGCAGTGGTGAGCAATGGCTCACTGAGCTCAACACCTCGCAGTTGCGTGACCTGCTCTCGCTCCGCGGCAGCACACTGGAGGACGGCGCATGAGTAGCGAAGGCTTTAGTATTCGCCCATCCCAGAAGAAATTGGAGCAGCCGCGCCGCGTGCGCCATGGCATCCGATTCCGCAGGAAACTTGGCTTGGAAGGGCTTCCGTGGCACGCCGCTGCGTTTGTGCAAGCCGTCGAGGTGGGCATGCCGCCGGATGTTCGAATGCTCGGCATGGAATATGCGCTGGCTGGGCAGGTGGCCAACTACACCGTCACGCCCGGGCTCGTGGAGACCGCTGTGCAAGGGCGCGGCGTCAAACCGTATGTGGCGAAGATCACGGTTCGGCCACTCTCGCGTGAAGAGTGGGACAAGGTCATTGAGCGCATGGCCGGCGAAGCGGTGTACGCGGCGCGGCTACTCACCGGAGAAATTCCGGAATCGATTGAGGAGTGCTTCGCGGTGGTTGGTCGGCATTTGTTGCCGGCGCCCGGCGATGGACTGCATACCGAGTGCGATTGCGGACTGGAGCAACCCTGTAAGCATGTGGCCGCTGCCGGGTACCTGATGGGCGAACGCATTGAAGTGGACCCGGTCGTGCTCTTTGCGCTGCGCGGCCTTGATGGTGAGTTGCTCCTGGAGCGACTCCAAGAGCAGCGCACCCTGCAGACGTCGGGCATATCGCAAGCGCATGCCACCGCATCGACGGTGGAAGAAGACAACGGAGGGCTGCCGCCGCTTGAACAGTGCATCGCGGACTTCTGGCGCCCCACTGCTGCACTTGAAGATGCTGAGTCGGCACCGACAGCGGAGCATGTCCCGCACGCTCTGTTGCGACGCATGGGTCCGAGCCCGATGGGCGGCAAATTTCCAATGGTTGGCCTGCTCGCCAGTATCTACGACAGCATTCGCGCGCGAACGGCTGAGTGATATGAGTGATGCGCGGGGATGCGCCGGGCACGTGCTGTCACGCGCGTCGATGCGCCGTCCGATTCAGGACGCGGCGTTGGGATTGCTGTAGAAGATCCGCAGTCGATTGCCAGGGTGCAGGTACTCAACAGAGGACATGTACGCCCGCATCAACATGATGCCACGACCAGATGGAATGTCGATGTTCTCATCGGCGGTCGGATCAGGCACTGAACCAGGGTCAAATCCTTCACCCTCATCGATCACCACCAGCTCAACACCTTGCGGATCGATCTTGCACTCCACAATGACGTGCTTGGATGGGTTGCCCTTGTTACCGTGTCGGAAACCATTCACCAATGCTTCTTCCAGCGCCAAGCGGATGGCAAATGATGCTGCCTCCCCATAGCCACAGCCGGCCAGCGCATCATTGACGTCCGACTGCAAGCCTTCGATGGAATCGCGTTGCTCAAGCAACACCCAGCTTCGCTCGAAGCGCCCATCGTGTGACTGTCCTGGTGCGGGGTGCGCCATGGAGTGACTCCCTTTCACTTGTTGCCGCCGAGGCTCGCCTTGGCGGATGCAAGGTCTTTCTCGATACGCAGAATCTTGTTCAACTTGGTGATTTGGAAGATCTGCAGGATCTGCGCGTTAATGTCGCAGAGGCGCAATTGGCCGTCCTTCGCCTTCACTCGGTTCATCACCGTGAGGAGTGTGCCCAAGGCAGCTGACGAGAGATGCTCGACGCCCTTGAAGGTCACCACGATTCGCGGCCGCGGCGAGTCATCGACCAACTTGGTCAATTCATTGCCGATTTGGCGAATCACCACTTCGTCAATGATGTGCTTCTCAGTGAACTCCACGAGCGTGCACTCAGGGTCCTTGACGATCCGAATAAAGCTTTGCTGCGGCTGTGCCATATCGAAGAAGTGTACCCCTGTCATGCGTTGCGGCGGCACAAAAGTAACATCGGGAGCCCGAAGGCTCCCGATGATGGGTGTCAAGGATCGGATCCGGCTACTCAGTATCCGGCGCCCGGGGACATCTGCTGACGCAGACCCGGGAACAGTGCATCTTCCTGCTCCTGCTGGATGATGATCTCGGGGCGAATCATCAGGAGCAGCGTGGTTTCTGTCTTCGAAGTGATGCGGTTGGTGAAGAAGCGATTGACCACAGGAATCTTGGAGAGCATCGGCACGCCGACCTCGACTTCAAGTTCCTGCACCAAGCGCTGTCCACCGAGCAGAATGGTCCCCTTATCCGGCACGGTGACCGTGGT
>NSIA01000052.1 GCA_002737585.1 Planctomycetaceae bacterium
CCGGTGACCGTCTGCGGGGTGAACTTGGCGTTCTGGTTGAGACCAAAGAGCACGGTCATGGTGACGTAACGGCGGTCACCGGAGATGCATGCTTCGATGTCCAGCACAAAGCCTTCGTACAGGTTGCTGATGACCGGGGAGAATGCACCCGAGTTGTCACCCGTGACCGGCACCAGGTTGGAAACGTAAGCGATCACCTTGGCAACACTGATCCACGAACGCTGGCAGTTGTAAAGCGTCAAGCGCGGGGCAGTGAGCACCACGTTGCGCTGGTCAGCCTGCGTTGCAGTGATGAGCAGGTCAACCTGCACATCGTCGAGGTAGGTGAAACCAGTGGTCAACACCGGGTTTGCCACAGCGGCAATACCGAACGGATTGAGACCAGCAGCGGCCAGGGTATTGACGAGCGGCAAGCCTTCTTGCTGCACGTTGACTGTTGAGATTTCGCCCTTCTGCACGCCCACTGGCTGCACCGGAACCGACGATCCGTAGGTGATGTCCTGACCGAAGCCRTTCGGCAGATCTCCCTGATTGGTCGGGAAGCCGGTGCCACCAACCGGAGTATTCACTCCAGGCTGAACAACGTTTCCGAAGATCACGGGGTTCTTGAGACGACCAGTCTGCTGAGGTCCACTGTCAGCCTGTCCTGGTCCACCCTGCTGATAGAAGAAGTCACGGAGCTGGAAGTTTGGGTCAACCGCACGTGCCGCGGACCACATACGGTCGTTGGAGTTGAAGTACAGGTCGAAGTCGATACCGATCTGCTCAAACCAGTCCATAGAGACCTGCACAACGCGGCCTTCAATATTGATCTGCAACGCACGAATGGCGCGTAGTTGCTGGAGGAGACCTTCGATATCACGATGCGCCGAAGGCGAAGCCGTGACAATCAGGTTGCGATTGAACTCGGCAATGCGGTCGGTACCTTCGCCACGTTCTTCCCAGTTGGCATCCACCTGGTCGTAGACGAGTTGCTTGAGCTGGTCGATCAGTTCGCCGGGGTCGCCGCGCTCTGGTGCTTCGCCGGGGGTTCCGAACGGCACACCGCCGCCGCCGCCGCCACCGCCACCACCGCCGCCACCGCCGCCGCCACCACCGAA
>NSIA01000053.1 GCA_002737585.1 Planctomycetaceae bacterium
AAGTCAGGSGCACGGAACAACAGGTCGCGGACGTCGTACACGAAAGTGACTTGCTTCTTCTGAACGCCGGCCTTGGTGGTGATGACCACAATGCCGTCCTGCACATCAAAGGCGAGCGGCTCGCTCGGCGGCTGRTCACCGTTCTTGGAGATCACGCGCTCAAGCACTCGCTTGATGGCCGACTCCATATTGGTGCTACCAAGGTCAATGGTGACCGCGGTTTGCTCAGGCTCAAGTCCAACTTCCTTCAACTGCGTCCAGTCGATCAAGAAGTCGACCTTGGTCTGATTCTTGAAGTAGTCGCATGCTTGCTCAAGCGTTGGGCCGGTAGTAAACGGCACCGGGATCGAGGTGGTCTGGATCTTGTTCCACGTTGGGACATTCACCTCGGCCTCGCGGTAGCCGCTCGCGCCGTAATCAGGCTCGCGAACGCGGCGATCACTCAGCTCCTGCCAATCTTCTGGGTAGGTCACCAAGGCATTGGTTGAACGCGGTCCGGGACCGGAAACATTGACACGCTGCGGCACAGTGGCCTCAAGCGCTTCGTCCTCAAGGCGGGAGAAGCCGTAGGAGCGACGCTTCTGCGTTTCTGCAAAGCGCACATACATCTCGGTGGTGTGCAGCGCATCACGAAGCGTGAGTGCTGCGGAGTTGTTGGGGTCAAGCGCAAGTGCACTGTCAAGAACCTGCAGCGCTTCGGTGTACTTCTGCTGCATTTGCAGYTTGCGTACATTGAGAAGAATTTCATTGACGCGCTTGGTGCGGTTCTCYGCTTCAGTGCGCTGCGAGGATGCACTCTGCTCGCCTTGAGTGGTACGGGCCTTCTGGTCAACAGTCAGCTTGTGCTGCCGYGATTCTTCGCCAATTTGGTCGACCAACTTCTCGGCGTCGGCGGACATCTGCTCAAACTCAGCTGCGTTCAGAACGTTGCGGGCAAGGTCAAGCCGCGTGCGTGCCGTGACGGCTGCGAGCTTGGCTTGGTCGTAGTCCTGYTGTGCAAGCAGGCTCTGCGAACGCTTCATATCCGAACTGAATTGCGCAGTGGCCTGCTGGCGGCGGACTTCGCGATCGCTGGAGACGCTACCGATGACGGTGCCGCCTTCAAGCATGGACTGWGCGCGCGCGCGCTCACGGGTGGCTTCTTCATCACCAGGCAAGAATTGCAGCAGCGTTGCCCATCCATTGGCAGCCTGCGACCAC
>NSIA01000054.1 GCA_002737585.1 Planctomycetaceae bacterium
GCTTCTTTGGCGCTGGTGCGGCTGGCTCTTCGACCGGCTCTTCAATCGGATCATCCGCAGGATCGCCAGGATCCGAGTTCATTGGCTCGTCGGCGGGGTCTTGACCTGGTTCTTCGCTTGGCTCGGCTGCGGGATCCTGGCCTGGTTCGGAATTGGGATCCTGCACTGGGGCAACCGGCGTTGCCGTTGCATGTCGTGTAAAGACATTGGGCATCACGGCAGTAATGCCGAACATGCCGACCACTAGCGTCGTCTGAAGCGCACTGGAGGAACGCGCAAACAGCGAGTTCAGCGGACGAACGAATCGAATCTCTTCACGAGGCATGACTGCTCCTAGACGACAAACGCCAGCACCGCCACATGGCGGTATCGGCCGAACATCTCTTTCGGGCGCGGATGCCCAAAGGATCGCCCCACATCCCAAGATTCGGCACGGACCGAACATCAGGGCGAGGGTTTGGCGAGGCTACCCTGCCCTCGGACGCTCTGCAAAGGGGTGGTTCAGATGCGGGGACAACCCGTCAACTAGCGAACGAGCAGCGGAACTCGTTACAATCCCACGCGCCCATGATCCAAGGTGTTCAGCCAGACCAATCATCCCTCTGCCGACTCGCACTTGAGGACGGAACGGTCTTCCATGGCCATTCGTTTGGTCTTTGTACGGATGCGGCGACCGCCGGAGGCGAAGTGGTGTTCAACACCGCCATGTGCGGGTA
The DNA here is from genome assembly GCA_002737585.1 of Planctomycetaceae bacterium. Classification (GTDB taxonomy): domain Bacteria; phylum Planctomycetota; class Phycisphaerae; order Phycisphaerales; family SM1A02; genus UBA966. The sequence continues at coordinate 717 of NSIA01000054.1, forward strand.
CCAAGAGGCGCTCACCGATCCTTCCTATACAGGGCAGATCTTGGCCATGACGGCCACAGAGATGGGCAACTACGGAATTTCTGATGAGGACGGTGAGAGCCGCTCCACCGCCGTGCGCGGATTTGTCGTGCGCGAAGCGATTGCGGAGCCGAGCAATCATCGTTCCATCAGCAGCCTCTCCGCCTGGCTTGCGGCGAACGGCGTCATTGGAATCGATGGGATCGACACGCGCGCCTTGGTACGGATTCTGCGGACCAAGGGTGCACTCCGTGGTGTGCTCTTTGTGGGCGCCAGCACATCCGATGATGAACTGATCGCGATGGCGCGTGCGCTCCCCTCCATGGCGGGGCAGAATCTTGCGGGGTGCGTCAGCCCAACCCAGAGCAGCTCATGGCGCGAAGGTCTTGGCGAGTGGACATTGCGCGGACAATCGCACGGCGGGCGAACCTTCAAAGTGATAGCGCTCGATTGCGGTGCGAAGCACAACATCTATCGCAACCTGGCTGAGCGCGGCTGCGATATCGAAGTGGTCCCACACGATTTGAGCGCGGCAGAAATTCGCGCGCGTAAGCCCGATGGGTTGTTCATCTCCAACGGACCCGGAGATCCAGCGGCTGTGGAGCAAACGATCGCCACGCTGCGCGAAATCGCCGGTGAAGTGCCAACCTTTGGCATTTGCCTTGGTCACCAGTTGCTGGCACTGGCATTGGGTGCCAAGACTTGGAAACTGAAGTTTGGGCATCGCGGAGCCAATCAGCCCGTGCGGAATGTGCTCACTGGTCGGGTGGAAATCACTAGCCAAAATCATGGCTTTTGTGTTGATGAGGCATCGCTGCGTGCAGTGGGCGGTGAGCCAACGCACATGCACCTGAACGACGGAACGTTGGCTGGATTCCGCCACACTTCCAAGCCAATTTTCAGCGTGCAATATCACCCCGAGGCCTCGCCTGGCCCGCATGATTCCGCGTACCTCTTTGACTGCTTCGTCACCATGATGGGCAGCCGGCGTCCAATCACCGCCGCTGACATGGAAGCGGCGCAACGTGCGCTCGCTTCCGCGTGACGAGCGCTGCATGTCCCTGTTCGCTTCCGGTGACCGTACCGTCTCGCTCCTTGCTCAGGTGGCGGTCGAGCGATCGCTGGAGCGTTACCCCGACGGACTGACCTACGCGCTGCCGCCTGAGCTTGCCGATGTGCGTGCCGGTGAGCGAGTGCGCGTTCCACTTGGACGCGGCGACTCGGCTGTGGAGGGGATTGTGGTTCGCACCATGGCTGCCGACGCCATGCCGGGTGTACCGCTATCGAAACTGAAATTTGTAGAAGCGCGCTCGAGCGCAGCGCCGCCCATGCCGGTGCAACTGGTGGAGTTGGCGCAGTGGATTTCTGCGTACTACGTGTGCCCGATCGGAATGACGTTGGCATCCATGACGCCGGCGGCCGTGAAGAAAGGTGTCGGCACGGTGACGCGCACGTTGATTGATCTTGCGCCCGGATGGGAAGTGGCTATCGCTGCAGCAAAGCGTGTCACCGTGCAGCAGCGCCGCGCCGTGGAAGCGTTGCGAACCGCACCAGATATTGAACGTCCGATGGATGTTCGCGACCTATGTGAGCGCGCCGAATTGGGCACCCCGGAGCCAGTGAAACGCCTGGTTTCAGCGGGAATTCTGGTGGCGCAACGGCGCACCAAGGTAGAGGCAGAGTGGCGCGCCGAACGCGCCGCCTCTGGGGCTGCGCCGCAACTCACTGCTGCGCAACACGGCGTAGTGGAATCGATCGGCGCCACGATCGGCCAGGGATTTTCTCAGCACTTACTGTTTGGTGTCACTGGTGCCGGAAAAACCGAGGTGTATATGCGGCTCATTGAGCGCACCTTGGCAGCAGGACGCACGGCGTTGGTGTTGGTGCCGGAGATCGGCCTGACACCGCAGACCGGCGGTCGCTTGATGGCGCGCTTCCCGCAAGAGCGCGTCGCCATCTTGCACAGCGGACTCACTGCCGCGCAACGGAATCAACATTGGAACTTGGTGTCAGCGGGACACGTGCGATTGGTGATGGGCGCGCGCAGTGCAGTGTTTGCGCCGGTTGCGGATGGTCAACTCGGATTAATTGTTGTGGATGAAGAGCATGACGCAAGCTATAAGCAAGATCAAATGCCGCGCTATCACGGGCGTGATGTTGCCATTCGCCGCGCGCAAATGGCGCAGTGCCCGATTGTTCTTGGGAGCGCCACACCAAGCCTAGAAAGTTGGTTTAACGCAACCGAACGAAAGACCAGTGCGTTGCATGTCTTGCGCGATCGCGCACCAGGGCTGCGATTGCCACATGTCGAAGTGGTTGACTTTGCTGAAGAGCGCAAGAAATTTCCCGATCGCCGCGTGCACCTCTTGGGGCCACGGCTGGCAGGTGCCATTCAAGAAACACTTGATAGTAATGGGCAAGTATTGATTCTCTTGAATCGGCGCGGCTATGGAAACTGGATCGCCTGCGCGGATCACCGGTGCGGATGGTTGATGCGCTGCGAACGCTGTGATGCCGGCATGATTTGCCACACGCTGCCCTCAGCGGCGGGCGGAACTGCCACGCAGTACGTGCGCTGCCATCATTGCCAAGGCGAGCAGAAATTGCCGCGCACGTGCCCCGTGTGTGGCAAGCAAGTTTCCGTGTTCGGTTTGGGCGTGCAACGTGTGGAGGAGGAACTGGCGCGGCTCCATCCAGCGCTGGTGCCTGGAACAACCATGCTGCGCATCGATGCAGATTCCATGCAAGATGCCAACGACTTCCATGATGCCCTGGGGCGCTTCGGCGCCGGCGAAGTGCGGCTCTTGGTGGGCACACAGATGATTGCCAAGGGACTGGACTTCCCTGGCGTTCGCTTGGTGGGCGTGGTGAATGCAGATACCGCGCTCAACTTGCCGGACTTCCGAGCAGCGGAGCGGACCTTTCAATTGGTGAGCCAGGTCTCCGGGCGCTGTGGCCGCAGCGCGGAGGCGGGGCGCGCCATCGTGCAAACATTCCAACCGGACTCACCTGCCATCAAGCTTGCAGCGGCGCATGACTATGAAGCGTTTGCAAGCGAGGAGCTGGCGTTGCGCGAGCGGTTCGCACTGCCGCCATGGCGGCGGATGGCACGCGTGGTGATCCGCGATGGGGACGAGGAGAAGGCGCGGGTCATGGCGGAGGAACTGGCGCGGGCGCTGGCGATCGAAGCGGCACGGATGAACGCGGGCGAGGGCGCAGGTGCAGGTTCAGGTTCAGGTGCAGGCGCGGGTGTGGGACCAGGCCCAGGCGCGGGCGCCGGTGCAGTTGAAGTGGTAGGGCCCATGCCCTGCCCCATTGCGCGGATTTCTGACCGTTGGCGCATGCAGGTTGAGATCACGGCTCCGAATGCCGCCAGCCTTGGTCGATTTCTCACCGCGGCTCGGAATGCGAAGATCCTGCGCCCGGGCGAGACCTACGCCGTGGATGTGGATCCCGTGGCGCTCATGTGAGTAGACGCGCGGCGATTTAGGCGTCCGGGAAAACGACGTTTACCCTATAATCGTTGGACTTTGCGCATCGCGAGCCGCGATGGCACATCTAGGAGCGCGCGACACCATGTCAGACAGTTCAGGACACGGCCAAACCCCCCACTCGCCCCTCGCTTCCACTGGTCGCGCGGTCAACGCGTGGTCTCCGGAATACATCGAACAGATGCACGCTGCGTGGCTGCGTGATGCCGGGTCTGTTGGTGATTCGTGGAACCAGTTCTTCTTGGGTTTCGAGCTTGGCCTGGACCGACCAGCCAAATCCACTTTGGGCGCAAGCACCGGGGCTGGCGCTGAGACCGCGGGCACAAGTCATGCCGCGCAGCCGAAGGTGCAAGCGCTCATCGATGCGTATCGCCGCCTTGGTCATCTTGGCGCAACGCTGGACCCACTGGGCACCGTGCGCCCCAAGCCGCAGGAGTTGGCACTCTCAGCATTTGGCCTGACTGGCAATGACCTGACCACCACTTTTGATACCGGCACGCTGCCCATGGGTCCGCGCGCAACGCTCTCCGAGATCATTGAGTTCCTGCAAAGCGCATACTGCGGCAACATTGGTGCGGAGTTTGGATTCATCGCCTGCCCACGCAAGCGCGCATGGATTGCTGAGCGCATGGAGACGCTTGCGTTGCGATCACCGCCCGGCGGAACTGCTGCACGCACGCGCATCTTGGAGAAATTGGTCGCCGCGGACGGCCTTGAGAATTTCCTAGCAACGCGGTTCATCGGTAAGAAGCGATTTGGCCTGGAGGGTGGCGAATCACTGCTGGTGGTTCTTGATGCGGTGCTCTCCGGAGCAGTGCGCGCTGGTGCCGAAGAGTGTGTGCTCGGTATGGCGCATCGCGGGCGCGTCAACGTGCTGCACAATGTTGCTGGCAAGCCTGCAGAAATGATCTTCACTGAGTTTGAAGAAGCGTGGAACCCACACTTTGAACATGGTGGCGGCGATGTGAAGTACCACCAAGGTTTTTCGGGCGCGTACCAGACCGCTGATGGTGGTTCATTGCGCGTTTCGCTGTGCCCGAACCCAAGTCACTTGGAATTTGTTGGACCTGTCGCCACGGGACGAACCCGCGCGCGGCAAGAGCGGACTCGTTCGCTTGCTGATGGCATCGCCAAGGTGCTGCCAGTTCTTCTTCATGGAGATGCGGCGCTGCCCGGCCAAGGCGTGGTTGCAGAGACGCTCAACATGGCCGGCCTGGTTGGCTATGACGTGGGCGGCACGGTGCATGTGGTCATCAACAATCAAGTTGGATTTACCACCGACAGCAGTGACTCGTACATGGGTGCGTACTGCACCAACGTTGCCAAGATGGTTGAAGCGCCAGTGTTCCACGTCAATGGTGGCGACGCCGAAGCATGCGACTTTGTAGCGCGCCTTGCCTCCGAGTGGCGCAGCACATTCGGTGAGGATGTGTTTATCGATATGTGGTGCTGGCGCAAGAACGGGCACAACGAAACAGACGAACCAAACTTCACGCAGCCGATCTTGTACCGCCGAGTGCGCAGCACTCAGCCAGTCGCGGCGCGTTACGCCGAGCAATTGGTTGCGGAGGGCGTGATCGGTGCTGATGAATTGGATAATCAGACCAAGGCGCTCTTTGCATCACTCGACGCTGCGCAACAGCGCGCCAAGGCGAAGCCGATGGAGCCCGGGCATGCGCCGTTCGAAGGTGCATGGAAGGGGATGACCGGCACGTGGAACGATGACCCAGTGGAAACTGGCGTCTCTGCCCGCGTACTCAAAGGACTTGCCGCGCAACTCGCTGTTATTCCAGAGGGATTTACAGCGCACAAGACCGTTGCCAAGGGCGTGCAGTCGCGTGCGTCTGTTGAGACTGGTGGTGTGGAGTGGGCGCTGGCGGAGTTGCTGGCCTACGGCTCGCTGGTGGAAGAGGGCGACACCATTCGCATCACCGGTCAAGATGTCAAGCGTGGCACATTCAGTCACCGACACGCGGCGATCTTTGATCAAGAGACCGGCGAAGAGTGGATGGCACTCAAGCACCTCAAGGGAGCCAAAGGGCGCTTTGAGATGTTCAACTCCCCGCTCACCGAGTGCGCGTGCGTTGGATTCGAATACGGGTATTCCTTGGTCGATCCGCATGCGTTGGTGATTTGGGAAGCGCAGTTTGGAGACTTTGCCAACGGCGCGCAGGTGATCTTTGACCAGTTCGTAATCGCTGCGGAATCCAAGTGGTTCCGCTCATCCGGATTGACGATGTTCTTGCCGCACGGCTATGAAGGCCAGGGCCCTGAGCATTCCAGCGGTCGCATGGAGCGATTCCTGCAACAGTCCACCGACGAGAATATTCAAGTGGTGTACCCATCCACCACTGCACAGATGTTCCATGTGTTACGACGGCAGATGAAGCGCAGTTTCCGCAAGCCGCTGGTGGTGATGACTCCGAAGAGCATGTTGCGACTGCCGACTGCGCAGAGCCCGATGGCTGAGTTCACGCACGGGCAGTTCCAGAATGTGATTGGCGATCCCACCAAGCCGGATCCAGCGCGCGTGAAGAAGCTGGTGTTCTGCACCGGCAAACTGTTCTATGAGCTTGATGCGCAGCGGACTGAAAGTGGCAACAAAGCGGTGGCGATTGTGCGCGTTGAGCAATTGACTCCGTTCCCTGCTGAGGAGATTCGCGCGCAGGCGGCGAAGTACCGCGGCGCGGAAATCGTGTGGGTACAAGAAGAGCCGGAGAATTGCGGAGCATGGCAGTCCATGCTCGGCAAGTTCTTGACGCATCTTGGTTGCACGCCTTCGTATGTTGGGCGACCAGCGCAATCGAGCTCGGCCGTTGGCAGCACGAAGCGCCATGCCAAGGAACAGGCAAAGATTGTGGCTGCCGCCGTGGGTGCTCCCGCGGGTGGCACGGTTGGAAACAAGGACAGCGCGGGCAGTACGTCCGCCGCAACGCAGAATCCCTCATCGGGCAAAGGCCGGAACGCACGCTAATCGGTTCGTTTCGGAAGAATGACACCGCGCGCAACGCGCATGGAGAATGACATGTTGGACATCATGGTTCCGAGCCCT
>NSIA01000055.1 GCA_002737585.1 Planctomycetaceae bacterium
CGTTTCACGAACGATTGGCAAGCTGGTAGTTCGACTGAAATAGTCAAGAATCTGGTCCCATGACTGACCTTTAAACGCAAAGCGAATGCCGCCAGATGATGGCGCTGGCGCATCCTGCATGGTGGACGCTGCATCTGCAGTGGGCGCAATCATTGCAACAGGCGCAACGCGCGCGGCTGGTGCAAGTGCCACCGCTGGATCCGCGTTCGTGTTGGCCGCGTTGCTGGTGTGCGCTGCAACCACTGGCGTAGTGAGCGCGGTGGCAGAGACTGCAAGGACTGCAAGAACCTCTGGAATCATTCGGCTGGCGTTCGATATCTTCGTATTCATGTGTCGTGTCCTGCTCACGGCGCTTCAAGCGCGCGGGCCTCCAGACTTTCTCCAACGCGCACGCGATACGTCGCGCCGCCCGCCACTATCCGCGCTGCATCGGCATCAAGGCCAATGAACGAAAACTCCGCAATCGATTCATTGACACGCAGCACGCGTGTCTCGCCGTTGCCGGCGTTCTTGAAATACGCCTCGGTACCGGCGGGTCCATCAACCACACCAGTGAGAAGCCACAGTCCGTATGGAAATCCACCCGGAATTTCAGGCTCAGTTGTTGTAGTTGCGCTGGAAACTTCGGTGACTGCCGCGGCCGACCCAAGGGATGTTGCTGGCGCCGTTACCAGCGTGGTCGCTCCGGAGCCTGTTGCTGATGGAACACGGAAAGGGTTGCGCGCAGCCAGCGCGGCATACTTTGAAAATCCAGCAAGCGCTTCTGCACTTGGAGCACCGGGCAGCGATACGGGCTCGTACCCTGGAACAAACGCGGTGCTCAGCCGAATGGTCACTCGCATGCGACCGCCATCTTTGATTGGGTCAAACTTGATGGCTTCTACGCGCTTCAACATTGGGTCTACCGTGATTCGGTACACCAAGCGAAGCACTTGATCAACAGCGCCTTCGCCGGAGATGGTGGCGCGCAATTCCACAAAGTCCGGCTGATCGCGCATGGACCGCGGAAGTGCCAGGCGCACAAATTCTTGGCGAGCCGGTGACTTACGCTCCACTGCCGCGCCGGTGGCAACCATCAGATCACGAACACCGGTCTCCTCGGCAATGCGATTCAGTCGTGCGCGCAACGCAGTATCAACCGCATCTGTGCGCTCGCCAAGTGATCGACTCACTACGGCGGCGATCCGCCGGTCGATCTCCGGGCGTCGATCTCGCTCTTCACGAACGCTGCGCAGGAATTCACTGGTGCGTGCAATGTCCGCCTCTGCGCCCGCACGATCAAATCCAGAGAATGATGTCAAGCGCCCGCCGTGAATCATCCAGCCGAGCGCTCCGGCCATCAACGCCGCACCGGTCCACGAAAGCGGCACGCGCAGCCGAACCGGCACCAGCGCCGCGAGGCGCTCGCGCCATGCAGCGAGTGTTGACTTGGAGGTTTCCGTGCTGCTCATCGCACACCTCGGCGGCTGGATACTGCGGCGCTGGCGGGTCGCTGCACGGGTGGGCCGTCCAGCGAATCGATCACCATTTCCACCGCCACTGGCAGACGGCGCCCCGCCTTACCCTCGGCGCTGGTGGGGCGAACATTGAAATCACGCTTCGAAACCAATGATTCCCGTAGCGCATCCGCTGTGGCGCGATCAGCTGCTTCGGCATCAATGGCAATCCGAACTTCCGATGGGATCTTCATCGTTCCATCCTTGGCAACGGTGGCCTCGTCGGAAAGTGCCTGGCCATTCCAACCAGCCAGCACTACGCGCGATGCGTCCGGTGCAAATCCGGCGATGTATGCCAAGGAGTCAAGCCACGGAAGATCCGCATTGGTCCACGCCTCAATGTGCCGCACGCGCAGTTCGTCGCGCTTGAACTGCCGATGCTCAAGAAGCGCACCTTCAGCCTTGGCTCGCAACTCGGTGCGACGCGCCTCGATGGTGCCGCGCTCCTTGCGACCAATGGTCCAACCCATGGCGTACGCAATTCCAATGATCGCAACGACTGCGTACAACTGCATGCGCCGACGCGCCGCCAAGTCTGGCGCGCGACGTGGATTTGCCAAGTCAATGCGCTCACGCTTGCGCGCGCCCTCAAGGAGTAGTCCAACGAGCGGCCATGCGGCGCCAGGATCCACTGTGCACGTCACGTCCGGATGCGCAGCCAAGTGCGAAACCGGAAGCCCGGCGTCGCCAGCAAGCGCTACCACCACACGCGCGGCCACGATTTTCGGGCCAATCACGTCAATTGCCGCTGGCCGCTGATCAGGCTGCTGCAAGCGAAATCCACTCCAGGAACGACGTGCTTCAGTCACGCTTGCATCAGCATCCGGATCAACAACTGTTGCACCGCGCGTTGCGCGCAGTCCATCACGGCCCGCAACTACCAGTTCAACTGCATCGCCGCACAGGTCGATGGCGGCATCAGGAGCATCGTTATCGTCGGCGCGCGCATCAACTGCAGGCAGTGTTTCCAACAGGTACGCGGTTCCGAATGTGCGCGGCGCAATCCGCTCGACAGAAATTCCTGCAGCAACGGCCATCGCTCGCACTGCGGCAATCTCTTTCGCCGAAGCCGCCACAGCCCATGCCTCTGCACCGATCGGAACGAAATCAACCACTGCATCAGCAGAGACCGCGGCTTCGCGCAACATGGCCAGGCGAACCATTCCAGCAATTTCATCGCGCTCGGCACCAGGCAACACCAATCGCTTGAACGACAATCGATCGCGAACGATCGTCCAAGTAGCACGGTCCGTGGTAATACCCGCGTTGCGGAGTGCGAGCGCCACAAACGCGCCACGAACAGCGTCGGTGCCGTCAATAACTTCCGATGGCAATTCGATATCCACGCACCGCGCCACGGTGGCACGGCCGCGTTCTACGACTGCCTCCACCGCGCGGAGGCGCCGGTGGCCAAGATCGATCGCTACCTGTGATTTCACTGGTATTTACGGACTCGAATCGCTACGGCGGCGCCATCGTCCCGACAGCCCACCTGTCGAAGAACCCGATGCAGTCGCCTGCTCCTCGTCCATACCGGATTCCTGCGTACGGGATGCAACTCCGGCGGGATCTGCCGGTACATCTTTGTCGTCCCACCTCATAGTGCGGAATCGTTGTGGCGTGGACGCCCATTGCTCCTTACGACGCGCGCGCTCTTCAGCGTTGCGCGCTTCGCGACGTTCGCGTTCTTGTTCGCCGAGCGACTTCCATTCCTTTGATCGCGCTTCTCGGTCGTCCCGCTCGCGGTCGGAAAGGGTTTTCCACTTCCCAGAACGATCTTCGCGATCGGCTTGCTCGCGATCGGCAAGCGTGCTCCAGCCTCGCGAGTTCGCCTCACGCGACTGTTTTTCACGATCCGCCAACGTCGTCCATGGCCGCGCCTCGGGCGCTGGTTTGCCAGCTGGTTTCCACGCGCCCTGTGCATCACGCTCCCGCTGCGCAGCTTGGCGTTGATCATTCTCCGCTCGGCGCGCGGCATCAGCGGTACGAACTGCATCTGCCGCTGGTGATCGCCACGGGCGCGGCGCTGGTGGACGAGCCGCGTCACCTGCTGAACCAGCGCCCGCTCCGTCATCATCCGATTGATCGGCAGCACTATCAATCATGGGGTTGCTTCCAGAGTCGGCAATTGCCTGACTTTCTCGGTCTGATTGCATGGCGCCACTGGTGATCGCAACTTCACTTTCAATTTCGTCATCAACCACTTCATCCGTAGCAATACTGCCGCGCTCGCCGCGCGTCGCTTGTTCAGTTCGTTCCTGTTCTGCCAGTGCAGACGCAATGGGGAGCAACGTGCAATCACGGATACTTGCGAAGCGTGGTGGATCTTCCGCAAGGTCAATGACCACCTCCCACACTTCAATACCGCGCATGGCACTGCCCTCTTGTAGCCCATCAACAACGCCAGTAGCAACGCGCGTGCGCCACAACCAACTACGCGCACATATGAATGGGGCAATCGCTTCGAACTCCTCCGGCGTCAACGCGCCGGAAGTCACTGGCCATGCCAATTGCGCGCGCTCACCTGTGGCCAGTGATGCACGTGCTTGAATCATCTTGGCTGCCAGTTCCGAACCAATCGATGGAATGGCACGAAGCACTTCCTCGGGCGCGTTGGCAATATCGATCTGCCGACGCTCGACTGCTGAATCTCCAGCGATCACCGCATCAAGCACTGCGCTCCACTTATCAACCGGAAGTTGCGAAAGGCGCATCGCGCGCACTAAATCACCTTGATTTGTAGGGGTTTCTCCACCAACCGCGCTGCGCATGCGCTCCGCGGTGCCACCCACCGAATGTGCGTCAATCGCTGACATTCCTTCGCTACTCCATGCGCCAAGTGGCTGACGCTGAACGATGGCGCCTGCAACACCGCTACCAAGTGCGCGTTGCGCTGAAAATGGTGTTGCAACATCCGCTACCGCCAACGTTCGAACCCGTGCCGGAATGGCACCGCGTGCACCAGACCCGGAGCTACTGTCCTGCAGTCGACGAACGCCCGCCGCTATTCCCGCGGCCACTGGACCGATCACACGGTCGGCGGTTAAACCAACTTCCGGTTGCACGATTGACTCGATCGCATCCGCATTTCCGCCACGTGCCACTGCTGCGGCAGAGGCTTTGGCATCAATCACTCCGGTGGCGGCCAGGACTGCTGGGTCAAGACCGGCAAGTGCAAATTTCGCACACTCTGCAACCAGTCGTTCGCCGGACGGACCAACTGGCAGTATCCGAGCCACCGCCTGTGCGCCGTCTGCTTCGTAGAGCAACACCTCGTCAGGCAGTTCCGGCGTTTCGCCGTCCGCAATCGTCTGTCGCTGCGCCGAAAGAAGCGCGGCAACTGCTTGGCAGCCGCTCCAAGCGATAGCGCGTTGTTGCGTTCGATCACGCATGGCCGTCAATCCTGCATGTTCCGCCTCTGCAGCGGCAAGTAATCCGCCTGCAACAAGCGCTGCAACTGCAAGCACTACCAACACGGCGAGCATGACTACACCACGTCCGGCGGTGCGCGTGCCAGGAATTCGGCCGGTTCGATGCAAGATCACTGCCCGACCTCCGATGTGAAGTTCGCGCCATCAGCGCCCGCTGCATCGGGAACCGCGATCGTTCGAACCCGATCTGGTGTTCCAAAGTTGTCTTCCTCCGATGGCGCGGCCGCCACTCCAAACCACAGCGCCACTTCAACCGCCTGCGGCAGCGAGCCCGCCGAGAGTGAGTCGAATGAATCCGCCCATTCGCCCTGCGTCCAATAGCGCACGCGCATGGCTCGCACGGTGGCGGGAAGAACGCTGGACCCGCCGCCGCGAGTAACGGTGATGTTTCCAGAAGACTCACCGATCTCCGTTGCAGACAGCGCAGCAAACGCGGCACGCGCCAATGCGTGCACGCTGCCGCTGCCCGCATCGGTTCGCGAAGAAAGAACCCGCACTGACCGATCTGTTCCGGTGACTCCCGAACCCAACGGACCGCCATCAACCACTGCCGTTTGCAACGCTGCTTCCAGCACGCTGTACAGCGCATCCGCTGACCGAGTCTGCGCGGCCGTGCGTGCCGAGAATTGCCGAGTACGCGTGAGATCCTCAACAAACATTGCAAGTGCGCCAAGGAGCAACATGAGCATGCCCACGGCAATCAGCGCTTCCAACAGCGTGAATCCACGCGCATTTCGGCGGCGATTCATCGGGAAACCTCCGGACGCTCAGTGCCACCGCCGCCATCGCCGCGCATCAATTGCCGAAGTACCGCCAAGCGCGGTTGATCCGTGGTCGCCTCGTCGCTGCGCCCATCAGGCTGCTCGTCATAGACCTCCACCACCGCAAGCGCTAATCCAGGGAAGTCAGAGGGCTCCATCCGTGACTCCACACGCAGTCCAGGCACCACGCGATCGTCTTGTGAGTCATCGGAAATTCCTGCCTCCATGCGCGCTAGTTGCGATCGCGCAACGTCCATCGCCAGAGACCTTCGTGCTGCGCGCGCGCCATCAGCGACAGCGCCATCAACAACACCAAGCACCACAATGCCCGCGAACGAAAAAACTGCCGTAGCAAGTAGCACCTCTAACAACACGGAGCCGCGTTGCTTCATGGCTCACTCCTCTGCGACTGTGAGCCACCATCGCGCGAACGATCGACTGGTCCGGTTCGAATGACCTTCGCAGAGCTATCGATACGCCGGACTTCACCAAAGAGTGGGTCGATCGAAATCCGAGTCGACCGCGCCCCTGCTTGAATCCACAATTCGCGCACCGCCGCAGCACTTCCATCCGGAAGAAACAACGCAATTCGTTCGTCGCCTGCCGCAGTAGAAAATTCCGACCGCTCTGCTTCCGACGACGGCGCTTCGGTACCGGCGTGCATTCCAACTTCCAGTGCGCGCGAAGCCCATGATTCCTCGATCGTTTGTTCGAATCCACCGTCGCCACCTGCTCCGCTTTCGCCCATAGAGGCGCCCGCACTTGCACCGGCGCGATTGGCGACATCGGCAACCCGACGCTCCATTTCTGCCTTGAGGCGCTGCGCCTTTCGTGTTCCACGCAGCGCGGACTCCATGCCGTCAGCGCCCGCCGCGCCTTCGGTGCCGTCCTCGGCTTGCCGCAGTAAATCGACTGCCCGCACTTCAATGCGCGTGCCATCATTGGTCACAACCAATTCAACAACGGCACCCTCGCGCTGTGCCCACGCACGCGCGGACATGGCTTGCGACATGGTGTCATCAACCGTGCGTTCAAATGACTGACTATCAAGTAACTGCGTTCCGTACGGCAACACAATGGCTGACAACGCCACCAGCACGCCGACCACAATCAGCAGTTCGAGCAATGTAAATGCGCGGCGCGCGCGCATGGGAATCACCGCGATGTCGCGGTGCCGCCGCCAGAGGAGGATTCGCTTCCAAAGTCGCCGAAGTCGGCGTCCGCATTGCCTTTGCCCTTGGCAAGGGAAATATCGTCTTCCGTGCCTTCTTGCCCATCCGGCCCGACTGACAGAATGTCAAAGCCAACGGCCACACCTTCTGCTGGGAAGACATACACCCACTCGTGCCCCCACATGTCCTTAGGCACTGCGGATTCCAAGTATGGACCCGCCCATCGACCAGCGGAATCGTCATCAAGCACGGACTTATCCCACAACACCACCACGCCCTCTTCCTGCGTCGGCAAGCGTTTGACGTCATTCTTAAACATCATGATCGCCTTCTTGATCGCCTGCATCTGCACGGTCTGCGTGCCTTCGTACGCCTTGTCAGACTGTCCGCTCAAGTTGTAGAGGACAATTCCGCCCAATGCCAGGAGGATGCCAATCACGATCAGCAGCTCAAGGATGGTGAAGGCGCGACGGTTGCGATGGCGGGTTGAAGTGGTTCGCATTGGGGTGGTGATCTCCTGCTCGGTGTGTTTACCGGGAAGCGTGCGGGGGGTTGCGGCGATGGAGTGCCGGTGCGGATCTACCGTGATTTCTCGCGGATCTGGTCCAAATATTGCTGCCATTCCGCGGCGGTTTCCTGGTCGGGCGCAAGCTCAATGGAATCTTCAAGGTCCTTGGTGCCGCCGGCCAGGTCGCCCAATTCCGCCTTGGCTATCCCACGAACAAGCAGCGCCGCGCCGCGAAGAAAGCGGGCATCATCGGTTGTTCCAGTGGTGCGCTTCACGACGAGGTCTGCAATCGCAAGGCCTCGAGCGGGCTCACCTTCGGCAATCCAAAGATCAGCCACACCCAACGCGGCGAATGGATCAAGCTCCAACGCCAGCTCGCGCGCCTCACTTAGAAGTGCATCAGCAGAGGCAATGTCCCCTGCCGCCACCGCGCGTTCAATACGAACCGTCTGCAGCAGAGCGCGGGCCAGCGGATCTTTGGGGTCGCGCGCCACCAACTCGCGCGCCAATTTCTCAGCGGTGTCGTAATCCTCATTTTCAAGAGCGCTAGCGATTGCTAACTCTTCGACGGACATGATTTCATTGGGCTCGTCAGCAGCATCTCCATCAGCGCCTACTAGCGGACTTGCGGGGAGCGAAGGATCTCCGTCTGCCATACCACCGTTGCCATTCTGCGCGGCATATGCAGCAGCGGCCTCGGCGGCAACCGCCTGACCGGCGGCAATCTGCTGTGCTTGGCTCCTTGCGTATGCATCACGTGCTTGATCACGCGCGGTACTCAGGCCGGCCGCCATTGCAATAATGACGGCAATCACGCCGATGAGCAGTGCGCCAACCAATGAGACTGCACAACCAACACTGAAGCCTGTCCAAAATCCATGCTTGGGCGTGGTACTGACAGCGTGCGGTTGTATCGGTGGCGTGTTCGTAGAAATGTTCACAGCGCCAATGTTACGCCTGACCACCAAGTTGAAGCATCGGCAGCACCAGTGCAAGGAAGATGGAAAGCACCACTGCTGCTAGGAACAGCAACAAGGCTGGCTCCATCAATTTCACCGCAATTCCAAGCGTGCGATCCACGCGCTTCTCCAGGGTGTCCGCTACGCCGCCGAGCACAGTGGGGAGATTGTTCGCACTTTCGCCAACGGAAATCATCTCTACAACATCAGGCTCAAAGAACCCGCTGTCCGCAAGCGGTTGCGCCAATGGTTCGCCGCTCCGAACCGCTTCAGTGGCTCGTTCCACACTCTCCGCCAGTCGCGGATGTCCGGCAGCATCGCGCGCGATAGTCATCGCTTGCAACATGGGAATGCCATTTGCCAAGAGCGTTCCAAGCACGCGCGTGAATCGCGCTACGCAAATCGCGCGGATCAATGCGCCGTATTGTGGCACGCGCAATTCGGCATCGCGCAAGCGACGTTGTAACGCGGGGCGCTGCCATGCCCACCAACCGGCCACAGCAATCGCTGCGACCGCAAGCAACAACCACGGCCACCGCTCCACCAAGATGTCGCTGACGCCCATGAGAAATCGCGTTGGTAGTGGCAGTTCGCCTTTGACATGGAACTTCTTGAACTTGGGAACAAAGAAGATCAGCGCGGCAATCACAATGCCAAATCCGACGGCCAACAAGATCACTGGATAGATCAGATTGCCGACCACTTTACTGCGCATCTCCGCTTGGTTCTCAATGAAGATGGCAAGGCGTGCAAACACATCCTCAAGAAAACCGCCGCGCTCACCGGCGCGCACCATGGCAACTTGCACATCGGGAAACACCCCGGGGTAACGAGCCATCGCCTCAGCGAGCCGCTCGCCATCTTGCACCGCATCGGCTATCGATTGCCACGTTGCAGCAAGTCGAACGTTGGACTTTCCACGACCGAGCAACCGGAGCGAACGCAACAGCGGAACCCCGGCACGCAGCAAGTCACCAAGTTGTCGGTACGAATTCGCCAACGCGCGCGCGCCAACACCACGCGACCGTGGCGCACGGCGCTCGGCAACCTTCGTTGGCGACAGACCGCGCGACTGCAGATCGGCCAACGCGGCCATCTCCGACGTGGCATCCAGCGTGCCGGCAACACGGACACCAACGGAATCTCGGGCCTCGTAGGCAAATGTCGGCACGCGCGAGATACCGGGCTGCGGGGTTGTGGTTGCGGTGATGCGTCATGTGATCGTGTTGGTCCGCGTTGTGGGATCAGGCCCAAGTACTGGCTCGCATTCGCCTTACGAGGACGGCCGCTGAGCGCGGCCCTGTCCTCTCCGGCGCTTGCGGCCAGGGATCGGGTTGATGCATCACGGGTTTGTCGTGGGTCGGGTTGTGGCATTACGCCTGCGTACTGGCCCGCATTCGCCTTACGAGGACGGCCGCTGAGCGCGGCCCTGTCCTCTCCGGCGCTTGCGGCTAGGGATCGCGTTGATGCATCACGGGTTTGTCGTGGGTCGGGTTGTGGGATCACGCCCTTGTACTGGCCCGCATCCGCCTTACGAGGATGGCCGCTGAGCGCGGCCCTATCCTCTCCGGCGCCTGCGGCCAGATGGGGGGTTTCACAAACCCTGGTTGTCAAAGTTGTTTCCGTGTGCGAGCCCCCGCAGTGAGCACGGGATCCTCGGTAAGCGGCGTGTGAAACTGAGAAGTCCGGCAGTTGGACGTACGCCCCGTGGGTGCCAACCGGACGAACAGATTCGCCCGAGGCTAAGCGGAACCTTGTGGAGCGCAGCCGTCCGCGTCCGAGGGTCCCGCGCGCAACGGAGGGGGCGGTCAACGACTCAACTCACTTTAAACGCGGCCCCGAAAATGGGGACAGGGGTGAACGGCACCTATTTACGGCCATGCGCTTCCCCGCTCCCTATGATTGCTCTCCCGTGCTCCTCCTGATTGACAACTATGACTCGTTCACCTGGAACCTCGTCCAGCGCTTCAGTGAGATCAACCCGAGCTTGCGCATCGAAGTCATCCGCAATGATGCCATCGACGTCGCGGGTGCCGAGGCGCTTGCCCCCACGCACTTGGTGATCTCGCCCGGCCCGTGCACGCCGAAGGAGGCTGGCATCAGCGGCGCGCTGCTTTCGCATTTCAAGGGGCGCATCCCAGCACTCGGCGTATGCCTTGGTCATCAAGCGATCGGTGACGTCCATGGCATGACCGTGCGCCGTAATGACATCGCAGTGCACGGCAAGACCAGCCCCATTCATCATGATGGCCGCGGACTCTTTGTTGGCATGTCCAACCCCTTCGTTGCCACCCGCTACCACTCGCTGGTGATTGACCCAGCCACGGTGCACCCGGACTTTGAAGTCACCGCTCGCACGGAGCGTGATGAGATCATGGGTATTCGTTGGAAAGCACCCGTCGGCGCAGCGCCGCTTGAGGGCGTGCAGTTTCATCCGGAGAGTTTCCTCACCGTTGAAGGTCCGCGTCTTCTTGCTAATTTCCTTGCGATGCAGCCCGCAGCGATCCGCTCCGCGGCCCCGTCCGCTGTTACGCGGTCGGCATGAACGTCATGCCGCTTTCGACGTAGAAGTTCAACATGTCGCCAGTCTGCCATGAGCCCGCCGTTTGTGACGGCTCAATGGTGACCCATGCCGGGAACGCCAACTCCAGGAGCACGGCGTTGGCAGTCACATCGACGGCCAACACGCGTCCCTGCACAATCCGTGGCGTGCCCCAGACTGGTTCGATGAAGCATCCACCTGCGTTTGCGTGCCAGGCGCGCAACGCCTTGCCGCGCACGGAGCCATTGATGCGCTTGCCTACTTTGGTTGCAAGCGTTGCGGCATCGCCAACCAACACCAGCTCCACGCGGTACGCAGAGTTCGGCATGGAGATGCGCACGCGCGCGGGCGTACTTCCCGATGCAGGAATAATCTCTTCCAATACAACACGGGCGATGTCTTGAACAGTCGTAGTCATTGGTGGGTTCACATTCACTTTGCGGCGGCCGTCGGCGCCTCGATGATCTTCTTCATAGTGGCAGATGCGTTGTAGACGGCCATCTCGCCAGCGCCAGCCGCGTCAACTCCAAGGCGCCCGATCTGCACCCCGTGCGAATTGCGAACACTGATCGCGCCGCCGTCGCCATCGACTGCAGCTCCAGCGACCACGATCGCCTGACCAGTGGTGTCGAGCAGATTCATCAGACCGCCTGTCTTACCTCCGCCAATGGCGGCCACGCGTCGCTCTTGCATGTATGCGGCAAGGGTTCCTGCTGATCCGGTTGCTTCAGCCATGAATGCTGGAGCGCCGGTCGAAGTTCCAACCATGAATCGACCGCCGCCTTCTTCCTTGGTATCCATCAGAATGGCAGCAGCACCTGATCCGTTCAGCACTTCAATCGCGCCGCCCTTGCCAGCGCCCGCGCTTGCAAGTGAAACTGCCACAGCTCCCGCGCCGTCCTTCAAAGTCAGATGTCCGCCAGCAACTGCAAGGAACGCGGCGCATTCGTTGCCTGATGCATCGGCGATGCGCAACGTGCCCGTCTGATCTTCTGCACCGCCTGCATAGACGATTTCCTTGCCAGCTTGATTGCGCATCGAAAGTACCGAAGCACCTTGAGCCACACCAGCAAGCATGCCGAGTTCGCCACCGGGGCGCCGCATACTGATGACTGCTCCACCGGCGCCCGCTTCTGCGCGCAGACTGCTGGCGTTGCTGCCCGAGCCATTCAACACGAGCGCGCCGCCTTCTTCACCACGCGCGAATGTCGCCAGCGTGGTGCCGTCAACATCGCCGATTTCAACGCGACCACCAATCGGTGTTGCAAAGAGACCGCCGACTGGCTTGCCGAGCAGATTCCAGATGGCCAAGTCGCCGCCATCCGTGCCAGCCGACAGGCGCACCACATTCGCGCCACCCTTCGACCAGACATCAAGTTGACCGCCGGTATCACCAGCTTGCGCAAGCATCACCACTTTGTCGCCTTCACCAACAACTTCAAGGCGTCGAACGCGGATCACGTCTTCAACGCGTGCCACCTGCGTTGCGGCGACCAGGCCGCCCGCGAGTGCTACTGCCCCCAAGATGATCGTTCCAGTGCGCCAACGCATGGCATCGCGTCGCGCTGCGGCGAGCTCATGCTCAATGCGTGCGAGGCGGGCGGTGATCACGGATGACATATCGGTGTGTTCGGAAGTTCCCATAGGTGTTTTGTAGGATACGCGTCTTACAGAAAGCGCGACCCCCGATGAGCAAGAAGACCAGCACCAAGCGGCCGTCCCCAGTCAAGCACACCACCCTTGGCATCGGGCTCGTTGGCACCAAGTTCATGGGCAAGGCCCACAGCAATGCGTGGATGTCCGCCCCGCGGTTCTTTGACCTGCCGCTGGTAGTGAACATGCGGGCGGTGGCTGGCACCAAAGTGCAGGATGTGGCTGAATTCTCGCAGCGCTGGGGGTGGCAGTGCTGCAGCGATGAGTGGCAGGACTTGGTCACCGATCCGCAAATTGGCTTGATTGACAACTGCACCCCCAACCACGTCCATGCGGAAGTTTCGATCGCCGCTCTTGCCGCCGGCAAGCATGTGGCGTGTGAGAAGCCGCTCGCGGGCACCCTGGACGACGCCCGCCGCATGCGCGATGCCGCCAAGAAGGCAGCCGCCAAGGGGATCAAGACATTCGTTTGGTTTAACTACCGCCGTTGCCCGGCGGTGGCCTTTGCGCATCAGTTGGTGAATGAAGGCAAACTTGGCCGCATCTTTCATGTACGCGCGAGCTATCTCCAGGATTGGGGCGGCCCATCGACGCCGCTCCTGTGGCGCTTTCAAGGCAAACTTGCGGGCAGCGGGGCGCATGGTGACCTGAATGCTCACATCATCGATATGGCTCGTTTCATTACCGGTGAAGAAGTGACCGAAGTGGTGGGCGCGATTGAGGAGACCTTCATCAAGGAGCGCGACATCATTGAATCAACCGGCGGCGCCATTGCCGGCAAGGGCGCCAAGCGCGCCGTTCGTGGCAGCCGCAAGGGCAAGAGCACCGTGGATGATGCGGTCCTCTTCATGGCCCGCATGTCCGGCGGCGCGATCGCAAGCTTTGAGGCATCGCGCCTTGCCACGGGTAACCAGAATCGCAATCAGATTGAGATCAATGGCGAGAAGGGCAGTCTGAAGTTTGACTTTGAGCGCATGAACGAACTGCAGTGGTGGGATCACACGCTGCCCGCCCGCCTGCGCGGTTGGAGCCGAGTGATGTGCACCGATGCCACGCATCCCTACGCGGGCAACTATTGGCCCGCGGCGCATGTGCTGGGCTATGAACATTGCTTTGTGAGCCAAGCGGCGGACACGGTCATGGTGCTTGGCGGCAAGAAGCCAGTGGTAGCCATCCCTGACTTTGCGGATGCCTATGAAACACAGCGGGTTCTTGAGGCAGCCATTCGCTGCGCACGAACGCGTCGGCCGGTGGCACTTTTCGAAGTGAAGTAGTCCCGCGCGCGATTTTGCTAGCCTTGCCGCATGTCGATACGCATGCTGATTGCCATCGTTGTCGGTACGGTTCTTGCCTTTGGCTGGGGCGCCGTCTCCTGGACAACCGGTATCTATGACTTTGCAATCAAGCCGATCCCCGGCGGCGACGGATTGGCAGCAACCTTTGAGTCCGCGTCGGTAACGGATGGGGCGTACATCTATCCCGCACCGCCCGCCATGGCAGTCATGACCGGGCAGCAATCCACCATTGCTACCAACTCGTACCGTGAAGAGCACCGCAAGGGTCCGCTCATGCTGGTGCTCCTGCGCCGCCAGGGTGTTGACCCAATGTCGCCCACGGTCTTGGTGCGCGGCTWCATGATTGAGCTCTTCGGTACCGGACTTCTGGCCGCCATTATTGCCGTGGCATGCAAGTTCGGCGCGCGATTGCAAGATCGATTGGCGCTTGGAATTGTGGTACCGGCCTTCGCCATGCTTTCGTCGCATGCAGTGGTCTGGAACTTCTTCCACCTTCCCGACTCATTCTCCATGGTCTTGTTCATTGACGGAATGATTGCGTGGACGTTGGCTGGTTTGGCGTGCGCGCTCATCATCAAACCCGCCAAGCGCTGAAGAGCGTGTGCGGTTGACCCAAATGAAATTCCAAAGAGTCCTATGAAGTTCCAGTCCCCGAAAGGCACCCGCGATTTCTATCCAGCCGAGATGGCTGTTCGTCGTCGCATTGAAGGCGCGTGGCGCGATGCAAGCGTTGCGTTTGGCTACGACGAAATCGACGGTCCCACCTTTGAACACCTTGAGCTCTACACGGCGAAGAGTGGCGAAGGAATTGTGAACGAACTCTTCAGCTTCCGCCGTGCTGGTGGTAGTGATGATTACGCGTTGCGCCCGGAATTCACGCCAACGCTTGCGCGCATGGCCGCCGCACGCGCTGCGCAATTACCGATGCCAGTCAAGTGGTTCGCGATTCCCAATTTCTTCCGCGCCGAACGCCCGCAGCGCGGTCGCTTGCGTGAGTTCTATCAGTGGAACGTTGATCTTCTGGGCGCTGAAGGCCCGGCGATCGATGCAGAAATCATCGGCGTTGCGATCGCGGCACTCGCGCGGCTGGGTCTGCGTGCTACCGACGTACGTGTCAAGATCAGTCACCGTGTGGCCGCCGCCAATGTTGTACGCGCGCTGGGTGTGGCCGATGAATCCGTTGCAGGTGCCTTTGAACTGCTGGACCGCCGCGACAAGATGGCGCCGGAAGAATTCACCAAGCGCGCTGCAGCACTTGGTCTTGCAGGCGATGCACTGGCGCGCTTTGAAACCGTGGTGCGAACGCGCGTGCAGATTGCTGATGACCTTGGCGTGTTGGCCACTACCGCAGGAATTGCGCAGGATTCGTTGGCAGAGTTAGTTCTTCTACGCGACGCACTGGTGGCTGCGGGGCTCGCCGATTGGTGTGAGTTTGACCTTGGGATTGTGCGCGGTTTGGCCTATTACACCGGCACCGTGTTTGAAATTCACGAAGCGTCCGGCGGCGAACGCGCCATTGCAGGTGGCGGTCGCTACGACGGACTTATTGAACTCTTCGGCGGACCAAAGACGCCGGCGATCGGTTTCGGAATGGGCGATGTGGTGCTGGGGCTGGTGCTGGCAGACCGTGGTCTCCTGCCAACCGATGGCACGGAATTGCTGCCGCGCCCCGACGCGTTCGTGATTGCCACTGCTGATCCCGCCGCTGATGCGGAATTGCCGCGCTTGGTTGCTCGCCTGCGCGGCGAAGGGTTGCACGTTCGTCACAGTTACAAGGCCACACGCAATGTGGGCAAGTTGCTGGCCGATGCATCCAAGCAGCGCGCGCGATTTGCGGTCTTACTTGGCGCGGAACTGGCGGACGGTCGTGTCATGTTGAAAGATCTTGCCAGCGGCGAGCAGCGCCCAGTAGCGCTGACTGAACTCCCCGCGCTCCTTCGTGCGCCCGCATGAAGCGCACCCTGGTCATCGTCGCGGTCGAAGCGGAACGCGTAGCACTCGGCGCGCGTTGCCTTGCTGCGCCGGAGGTGCGTGTGGTTGTTGCCGGTATTGGTCGCACCAACGCTGCGGCTGCGACTGCCGAGGCGCTCGCCGATGCACGCGCGGCAGGTGCGCCGTTTGCCGCGGTCATCTCTACTGGCATCGCCGGCGCGCTACCAGGCTCGAATCTTGCGCTCGGCACAGTGGTTGTTGCCGACGCATGCATCTACGCAGAAGAGGGCATCGCACTCCCTGAAGGTCAGGGTGACATGCGCGTCCTCGGMTTCCCGCTCGGTGATTTCGAAGGGAACCGTGTGCCAGTTGACGGCGCGCTGCTCGTGGCATTTCGTGCGCTCGGTCCCGCATGCGCGATTGCCACCGTGGCCACGTGCTCCGGCACGGACGCGGCGGCGCTGTCCGTTCGCACACGTACCGGCGCGATGGCTGAAGCGATGGAAGGAGCGGCGGTGGTGCATGCCGCGCGGCGCGTCGGTGTGCCGGCAATCGAGATTCGTTCGATCAGCAACACCACAGGCGATCGAGCAACGCAGCGGTGGGATATTGCGGCTGCGTTCACCGCGCTGCAGGGCGTTGGCGACGCGT
>NSIA01000056.1 GCA_002737585.1 Planctomycetaceae bacterium
CGCAGCAGCTGCGGCGGCCGGAAGTACCAAGCTGATGGCGCTGCGGTCGCCATAGGTCATCTCGCCAATGAACGCGCCGACGGCCGCACCGATGAGTGCGCCAGCAAGCGTGCCCGCAAGTGGGATGAATGCCAGGAGCACCGTTCCAAGCAGCGCTCCCGCGAACGATCCAAGTACTGCGCCCCAGGCGCCGCGCCCGCGCGCGCCACCAACACGCGCGCCAGCCGCGCCCATGGCGGTCTCGCACACCTCGCCAAGGATGGCAAGCATAAAGAGCGCCACCAGCGTCCACCCGCTGTAGAGCGGCGCGCCGTCACCGGATAGCGACCACAGTTGTGCTGCGCCCACCAGAATCAAGATCGCCCAATTACCCGGAAGCGTGAGGAGTGTTAAGAAGAGGCATCCGCCGCCCAGGCCGGCCATGAGAAGTGCCACCACGAGTGTTTCGCCAGTCATGAGTGGATCCTCGTCCAAGAGCCGTTGGGTAGTGCAGCAATCCTGGTGCGCGTGCCGTCCGACCAGTGCAGGTCGATGGTGTTTCCGTCAGTTCCGTGTGGGCACCAGGTGCCGGTTCGGACCGGGGTCACTACGCCGCGCCTGTCGCTGAGTTCCCGCGACGCGGTCAATGCAAGATACGTAGCGCGGTGTGCGCCGATCCGTTCCGCGGTGGTCGCTTGCCCAATCGCCAGCATTCCCGGGTCAGTGGCGGTTCGCCATGTGGCGCAGGCAAGGTCGTCTTCGCCGTGGGGTGTGCGTGTTGCAAGGAGCACGTCAAAGTGGTCGCCGGCTGCACCGCCAGTATGGTGAAGCACCGCCGCGGCGTGCAGAAATGGCGGGCCGGTGAGCACAGGAAATGGCGGCGCGGATTCGGTCACGCCGATATCATCCCATGAACTCTGCGGACGCCGTTCGCGGGGTGCACACGCTGCCAGGAGGGCACATGCCGCACATGAATTCAACGCACGGACGCACTTTCCCAATCGCACTTCTCTTCGCCCATGTCGTGGCGCTCCCGATGCTGCTTTCGGGATGCAAGGCATCGGACAGCGCCGAGTCGCGCGCCAACGAAGCCAACGAACGACTTCGCTACGGCCAGTACGCCGAGGCAGCCGCGGCGGTAGAGCCAGTGGTTCGCGATCAGCCCGGTGATTGGCGCGCGCAGTTTGCGTATGGCCGAGCCATGCTGGGGCAGGGCAAGCTTGAGGATGCGCGTCGTTCGCTTGACCGCGCGTACCGATTGCAGCCAGCCAACGAAGAAATCGTCACCAGTCTTGCCGAGTGCATGGCGCAGCAGAAGGATGTCAAGGACGCGTACCAGTTGTTGCGCGCCTTCGGCAAGGACTTCCGTTCGTGGCGTGCCTACTTGGCGTTGAGCCGTGTTGCGGAAGATGCTGGCGATCCGGACACTGCGTCCACCAGCGCAATGGATTCCATCAAAGTCAATGAGCCGCTTCCTGGGCAGCGGGCTTCCATCGAGCCGTACATGCGCGCTGCTGATTTGGCCTTCAAGTTTGGCAAAGAGGCGGACGGCGTTCGTCGCTTGCGTCAGGCGTATGGAATTATTCCAAACGACCCACGCATCACCGATGCATTGGCTGCACATCAGGTTGCCATTGGTAAAGACACCGCGCTCCCGCTTGGGCCGTAACGCCCCTGTATTTCCTCGCATGATGCTCCGCCACGCTGCATGACGCCTGATTCCACCAATCCCCGCGAACGGTGGCTGAGTTGGCTGGGCACGCTCGGCGATCTTGCGCGTTTGCGCACGCTTCGGCTGCTCGAGCGTGAGGAACTTGGCGTTGGCGAACTGGCGCGCGCGTTGCAACTTCCGCAGAGCACGGTGAGTCGCCACCTGAAGCCGCTCTTTGAGCAGGGATGGGTGGACAAGCGCGCAGAGGGAACGCAGAGCCTCTATCGCATGACGCCGGCGTCGCTGGCGACGGACATGCGTGACCTGTGGCGCATGAGCCGCGAGCACTTGGGGAGCGCCGCTTCGTTTGAAGAAGACGATGCTCGTCTTGCAGAAGTCATCGCCGCGCGTCGTGTGGATAGTCGAACATTCTTCGGACGCATCGGTGGCGACTGGGATGAATTGCGTCGCGAACTCTTCGGTGACGCGTTTGTGTTCGAAGCGCTCCTTGGATTGCTTCCGCCTGACGCAGTAGCTGTGGATTTCGGCTGCGGCACCGGTGAAGCAGCGGAGCGATTGGCACCAGTGGTTGGTCGCGTCATTGCCATTGATCGCGAGCCCGCCATGCTGGCAGCAGCGCGAAAGCGACTCAAGCGATTTGCGAACGTGGAATTCCGGCAGGGCGATTTACTTGCGCCACCACTCGCCGCAGGTGAAGCCGATATGGGCATCGTCATGTTGGTCTTTCATCACGTTGACGATCCCGCCGCGATGTTGCGCGCTATTGCGCCCGGATTTCGCACGGGTGGCGCGCTCTTGGTGGTGGACATGGCAAGCCACGATCGATCGGGTTACCAACAGACCATGGGCCACCGTCACCTTGGATTTTCTGAGCAAGATTTACAGGGATTTGCGCGGGGCAGCGGTTTCACACTCCGCCGTCACACGCGCTTGCGTCCAGACACCAGCGGCAAGGGGCCCGGTTTGTTTGCAGCGCTCTTTGTTCGTGGGTAGCAGCGCTGGCGAGTCACTCGTCTCGCATGCCACCGCGCCCGTGGGGTTCACTTCAAAGTCGATGCACTGTTACTTAGCGCCGGCGCTCGTCCACGCGGCAATCACCGCCGCTTGCTTCTCTTTGGTGAATGCGCGGAACTGATTCGCATCGGCCATGCTTGCAAACCCAATCATTGTTTTATCCCATGTCACCGGGGCAGCCAGCGCGGTGAGTGTTTCGCCCGTCATCGGGCAGATTGAATTGTGGATGCCCTTCTTTGGCAACACCTGCGCTGCAGCCAACGTGGCGCGCTTCGCACGTGGCAGCGCCGCAAACTGCTCGGCGCTCGCTGATGAATTGAAGCGAACCTGCCACTGCCCGAAGTAGCCAATGTGGCCCGAACCCTCCACCCGCTCTTGCGTGATCGGGTCGACAACTTCGGTTTCATTGGCGCCACCACGTGCGAGCCGCGCAGCGGTTCGATCAGCACCGTCCGTCGTCCGGCGTGGCGTGTCGCTGCCGTTCGAAGGGACGATGGCTGGGTTGTCCACCACGTCGGCACTGTTTGCCGCCACGCTCCCATCGGCTGGCGGGGCCTGGTACAGGTCAGCGGTATTGGAGCCACAGGCGACCAGCAACATGGTCAGCGTGAGCCCAGCAAGTGGCATGGTGATCCTCATCCGCGCAGGATCGCCACTTTTGGGGCCTGGTGGGGGGATCTTGGGAATAATTTTTGGTTCCGCGGGCCATTTATTTGCCTCAGAACCCAATGCCTGCTACTATTCATCCTTTCATCCGGATGAACGGATGAATAGTCTCCCGGACCCCCGGAACCACTCTTCACGGAGCCCCCATGCCTGCTACTGCCACCGCTACCACTACTGCCGCCAACCCGTTCCTCACCAACTCGCGCCTCTCTCTCACGGAGTTCCTGCCATTCATGGTGAAGGATATGTCCGCTGAGACCGTTCGCTTCGGTCGTAAGGAGATCGAACTCGCCGAGATCGAGATGCCGGGCCTCATGGCCTTGCGTGCTGAGTACAAGGGCAAGAACCCGCTCAAGGGTGCACGCATCATCGGTAGTTTGCACATGACCATTCAGACCGCGGTCCTCATTGAGACCTTGGTTGAGCTCGGCGCAGAGGTGCGTTGGTGCAGCTGCAACATCTTCAGTACCCAGGATCACGCCGCGGCCGCTGTCGCTGTTGGTCCAAACGGTACCCCTGAGAAGCCATCGGGTATTCCGGTCTTCGCATGGAAGGGCGAGTCGCTCGATGAGTACTGGTGGTGCACTTGGCAGGCGCTGCACTTTGCAGATGGCAAGGGACCGAACATGATCCTCGATGACGGTGGCGATGCCACGCTCCTCATCCACAAGGGTCTTGCCTTTGAGAAGCTCGGCTCAGTGCCGACCGCTACCGCTCAGGACAGTGAGGAATACACCGTCATCTTGCAGCTCCTCACCGCGCTGCAGCAGAAGCATCTTGGCTACTGGACCAAGACCGCGCCGAACGTGATTGGCGTGACTGAGGAAACCACCACCGGCGTGCATCGTCTGTACCAGATGCAGGAACTCGGCGAACTGCTCTTCCCAGCGATCAATGTCAATGACGCTGTCACCAAGAGCAAGTTTGACAACCTCTACGGATGCCGTCACTCACTGGTTGACGGAATCATGCGCGCCACCGACGTCATGCTTGCGGGCAAGGTTGCCGTGGTCTTTGGATACGGCGACGTCGGCAAGGGTTCTTGCCAAAGCCTGCGTGGCCAAGGCTGCCGCGTGAAGGTGACGGAAATCGACCCAATTTGCGCGCTGCAGGCGTGCATGGAGGGCTACGAAGTCGTCACCCTCGCCGATGCAGTTGCAACGGCTGACATCTTCATCACCGCCACCGGCAACAAGGACATCATCCGCGCCGAGGACATCATGAAGATGAAGGACAAGGCGATCATTGGCAACATCGGTCACTTTGACAATGAGATCGACATGGCTGGTCTCAAGAAGACCCCTGGCACCACGTGCGTCAACATCAAGCCACAGGTTGATGAGTGGAAGCTTCCGAACGGCAAGAGCATCATCATGCTTGCTGAAGGTCGCCTCTTGAACCTTGGATGCGCTACTGGCCACCCAAGTTTCGTGATGAGTTCCAGCTTCTCCAATCAAGTGATTGCGCAGATTGAACTGTTCCTCAACCATAAGAAGTACGCCAAGCAGGTTTACACCTTGCCGAAGAAGCTTGATGAGAAGGTGGCACGTCTGCACCTTGGTCAGCTTGGTGCAAAGCTCACCGAACTCCGCAAGGATCAGGCTGAGTACTTGGGCATTCCTGCCGATGGTCCGTACAAGCCAGACCACTACCGCTATTGAATAGCGGCGGGGTTCGCCCCGCACTGATTGACATTCACAGGGCCCGCGGAGCGATCCGCGGGCCTTGTCGTTGGGCATGGTGATTCAGAATTCACCGAAACACGGAGGGTCATGCGAACGTTTGAAGTCCCATAGTGGTCTTTGTATTTTCAAACTCGGATGGCATGGCAGAATTGAGTTGATTTGGCCACCACATACTTGCCCCTGACCTTGGCGTGTGTAGAGTGGATCTTTGTACGGCGCCGGACGGATTGAACCGCTTCGTTGCGTCGGGTGATTCGTTTCTAACTTGCTTTTGGAGTTCATCATGCAGTTCCTCAGTGTTTCAAGAGTTTGCGCCCCGTCATTCGTCGTCCACTCCGGTCGTTTGGTGGTGGCTTCGCTGGCGCTTGCGGCAACAGCAGCCTTGGCGGTTGCAACGGAGCCTCGCGCCACTGCCGACACAGCGTTCGGCTTTCACCTCGGGGTGAATGCGGCTGGTCTTGAGTTCGCGGAGGGCAACTTCCCGGGCGCCCTGGGTACCAACTACGTCGCGCCGACGGCGGCGGAGATCGGTTACTACGCAGGCAAGAACATGACGATCGTGCGCCTGCCGTTCGCGTGGGAGCGCCTACAACCGACGCTGAGTGGGGCGTTTGATCCCACCTACCTGGGCTACATCCAGACCGCGGTTTCAACCATGCGGTCCAACGGCCTGATGGTGCTTCTCGATCCGCACAACTACTCCATGTACCGCCTCTCCGGTCAGAACAGGCGCCACATCGGAACGTCCTCAGTGCCGGCTTCTGCGTTTGTTGACCTGTGGAGTCGCCTCGCGGATCTCTACAAGGGTGATGCCGGCGTGGTCTTTGGTCTCATGAACGAGCCGGTGCAATGGGACGACTACGGTGAGGAACTGCAGTGCGCCG
>NSIA01000057.1 GCA_002737585.1 Planctomycetaceae bacterium
CCTTCAGTTCTTCTTGACCCGCTGGGGCGCAAGCAACTGAAGTCTCCGGGCGAGAGCAAAGCCCGCCAGCGTGGTGCGGAGATACCATTGAACGGATGGCGTCGTTTGCATCTCCACAACCCTCGCTGCCTGACCTTGCGGCACTGTCTGCTGCAGACCTGCTGTTTGCACTGATTTCTGCAGATGATCTTGCGGCTCATGTTGCGCGAGCGCTTGCTGAGGACCTCGGTGCCGCCGGGGATGTCACCGGCGAAGCAATGATTCCTGCCGATGCGCGTGCCACCGCGGTGGTGCGATTTCGTTCGCCGGGCATTGCATGCGGCGCGCCGCTTGTTGCGGAAGTGCTTCGCCAAGTAGCGCCCGGCGCACGCCTTGCATATCACGCGGCCGACGGGGAGCAACTGGCGGCAGGAGCAACGTTCATTTCAGTAGAAGGCCCGCTGCGCGGCATCTTGACAGCGGAACGGACGCTCCTCAATTACGTTGGTCATCTCTCTGGCATTGCCACGCTCACTGCGCAGTACGTGGAGCAGGTGCGGGGGATGCGTGCATCCATTTGTGATACTCGCAAGACCGTTCCCGGCATGCGCATGCTGGAGAAGTGGGCGGTGCGATGTGGTGGCGGAACGAACCATCGCATTGGTCTCTTTGATGCCATGCTCATCAAGGACAATCACGTGGCCGGACTCAGCCCCAGCGATATGGCCAAGCGCGTGGCAAGCGCGGCAGCCGCAGCGCGTGCCCGCACGCCCTTGCGCTTTGTAGAGGTGGAGTGTGACACGCTGGAGCAGTTGCAAGCGATGCTTGGTCTCTCCAAGGACACGGTCGACATGGTGCTCTTGGACAACATGACGATCGGGCAACTTGCGGAAGCAGTTGGCATGCGTGATGCCGCAGCTCCGGGTGTGTTGCTTGAAGCGTCCGGTGGCGTACATCTTGCAAGCGTTGCCGCCATCGCAGCAACGGGCGTTGACCGAATTTCTATCGGGGCGTTGACGCACTCCGCTGCTTGTCTTGATGTTGGCCTTGATATCACGCAGTAATCGATCGTCATTTTTTTTNAGATATAGCAAATTCATTTGAGTGAATGATGCGATGCATGATGCAATCGCCACGGTGTGTCGTGGCTGATATAAAACATCGATGAGAATTCCAGCGAAATCGAAGCTGAGCAAGACGAAGAGGCAGAACAAAGTTTCCGCGCCACCAGTTGGAATTGATTCGGAATCGGAGTATCCGATTGATCGCCCGGGCCTCGTTGAAGCGGTGACCAATCCGGAGCACTCATCACTGTGGGAAGTACTGAGGCATCTTGGATCTGCATCATCCGCAGCAGAATTGGCAAAGGTCACGGGACGCAGTCTTCCCGCTGTGCTGAAGTCCATCGATGTACTGAGTGCGGCAGGGCTAATGCGCCGTGTTGCAGCCACTCGTGCATTCCCTGGAGTGCGTTACGCGGTCACGAGTAGGCGAATCACCTTGCGATGGGACCCCGAAAACCCCCGCCACGTTGCGATCCATGGCCAGATCGGGCGATCATTTGAAGCACGAAGTACGGCGCATGTGAATGACATTTATGAGCAGTGCCCGCCAAACACGGTCATGGCATACCGCGATCGTCGTTTGCATTGGGAGCACTACACGCCGGAAGACATTAAGGAATTGAGGGCGATCTTTGCGATCTTGGATACTCTGGCGTTGCGCGTTAATCGGCGGCGCAGCATTGAACTCTCTGCAGAAGATCGCAACGCTCGTATTGCATTGCCGTGCAATTACCACATTGCATGGGCAATCGTCCCGGTGACTGACGGCTTCTCTGCGTTGGCGCCTGTCCGTGCGGACTGCATCAAGAATGAGTCATATTCCGACCACAGCCCCACGCCGGCGGCCGCCGCGCGGCTGACCAATCGCGAAAGTCAGGTATTGGAGGGGCTGATGAAGGGCCAGTCCTTGGCAGCCATCGGCACATCCCTGAAAATCAGTCGGGCCACGGTTGCCACCCTTGCGTCGCATTGCTATCGGAAGTTCGGGGTCTCGGGTCGGCAGCAGCTTGCAGCCGTGGTTCTGGGTGGGCAATCCAGCAAGTGACCAGGAAGCCTCGCAGCCACTTCTGTACGGGATAAAGGAGAGGCTGTTGAATCTCGGACTACAAGGTTTTGTTGGTGATTCTCACGATTTGGGAACTTGACGCGAACGGGCAGGCTCTCATTCTGCGTATACCTGTAGCGGTCGGAGTAGTAGCGAATCGCCTGATCCCCATCTCAATCATTTCGAAGGAGCGCGTATGCGTCTTGATCGAACCCTCTTGTGTGTCGTGTGTGCGGTTGTGTCTGTAAATCCCTGCTACGCCGAGCGTCGGAACGATGATGGCAACGACGGCACCCGTGATGATTCGCTTTGGTCTGAGACCGAGTCTCGCGACAGTTCGAGATCAGGAAAGTCCAAGTGCGGCATTTCCGAGAGTGCCGGGAAGATTCGTGTCGACAGCAAGAAGGGCAAGGGCGGTTCAGCTGCGTACCAATCGACGTGGGACGTGGATTGGACGGACAGCTTTGTCATTGAGTTTGAGCATGAACTCAAGAGCGGTCGCCCGGGCAAGACCTCACAGAGCGCCACCAGTGGCATGGCTCTCGGGTTTGGAACATTCAATGCGGCGTCGGGCTACCTCGATGGCGTGAACTTGGTAGTGACGCGTACTAAGTATGAGCGCACCTTGACTGCTTCAGTTCGAGTGGCTGGCGTGGTGGTTGATTCCGCTACGGCGAACCTCGCGACGGGCGCGCACGACTTGAAACTTGTTTGGACGAGTTTCGGCGGCGCTGTGTCGCTTGACGTGCAGTTGGACGGATCCACGACGCCACGGGTGTCACTGACTGGTCTGGAAACCCGCTTCGCCGGGCATGAAGCTGAAGGCATGGGCGTGTCGCTCTTCGGCACGTCTGCTGGCAATTTCAAGTTTGAAGCCAGCTTCGATGACGTTTCCTTCTCTGGCGACGACTACAACGACTCTGACGACAGCGGCTTCGACGACGACGATGGAGCAGATGACGCCGACGAGGACGGAGATCGCGATGGCGACGACTCTGCATCAGCCGCGACGTTCAACTTCGCGTTGGATGCCATCATCGCGTCAAACAATCTTCCTCTACTTGAAGCCGAATCTGACGTCGAGTCAGGAATTTTGGTTGTCAAAGCACTGCAGTGGAACGCCGCGGACGACAAACTGGTGGAAGTGGTAGCGAATGCCACCACCGGGGCCATCGTAGGCACACCCCGCAGTTGGACTCCCACCGCTAGTCAGCGGGACAAGTATGAAGATTCCATTTCCGTCATCAACTTGGTTGTGTTGAGCGCACAGGATGCCGTGTCGCAGGCCCTCGTTAGCAATCCAGGCGCGACCGTTCATGCGGTTGAGCTTGAGGAGGAGAGTGGTGCGCCAGTGTGGGAGGTTGAAATCGTCACCGCATCCGGTGTCGAGCTGAAGGTACCTATCGCGGCGGACTGAATCGCAGCGCCGCTTTATCTGCGCACCTTCTTGCTTGAATTGGGCTATCCTTGCCAAAATCCACGGTCTCGGTGTCGAAGGTCGACACCGAGACCGTGGTCTTTCTGAAAGCAAGTTCACTATGAATCGCTCAATCATCAATTCACTCATCGTGGCTAGTTTGTCTATGGCCTTCATCGCTTGTGAAGCAGCCGGCCCCAAGCGCATTGACACCGCCACCGCCAGCATGTCGGACACCAAGGACATGCTGACGCGCGGAAGTACCGAGGTCACCGGGGCACTGGCCGCCGCCGAGGCGATCGGTGCCACCCCTGACTTGAAGGCAAGTTATGAATCGTTCTCCAAGTCACTCAGCACGCTCGAAAAGACGGCAGACCAGGTGCGCGATCGCTGGGCATCGCTGACCGCTAAGGCACAGAGTTACACCGACACATGGCAGAAGGAAGCGGATCTTCTGAAGAGTGAAGCAGCGCGCACGGCTGCTGCAACCCGCCGTGACTCGTTCACGGCCCGTATCACCGCCATCCGCACTTCGATGGGTGAAGTCAAGACCTCCTACGAGGCCTTTGTGGCTGACATGTCCGACATCCATGTGTTGCTTGCAAACGATCTCACTGCTGACGGAATCAAGTCAGTGAAGCCACTGCTTGCCAAGGCAAAGAAGGACGCAGATACCGTTCAAGCCAAGGCGACCGCAGCAACCAAACTGCTTGAAGATGCCATCGCCAGCTCAGCAACCACGTTGCCAACGCCGCCTGCTGCTCCGACCGCTGCTAAGTAATTAACTACTGCTTG
>NSIA01000058.1 GCA_002737585.1 Planctomycetaceae bacterium
ATGRCAAGCGGAGCGAGCGGCGGTTCGAAGGCAATCTCCTGCCCGCCAAGTTCTTTGTGCCAGAAGACGCCCATGCGCGCCAAATGGAGTCCAAGCGCCGTTCCGATACCTGCACCAGCAATCGTGAGGAGCAGTACTTCGCCAAGTACCAGTCGTGCCAAGAGTCCAGGAGTTGCGCCGGTGGCACGCAATACCCCAAATTCAAAGGTGCGCGCACCGATGTTGGCGGCAACCACATTGCCAACACCAAAGCACGCAAGTGCCAGCGCCGCAAAGGCGATGGCGCTGGTGATCATCAGGATGCGATCGCCCACTTGCAGAATGGTCTTGCGGATCGCTCTGCCGCTTGCAAACACTGCCCCCGGTACACGATCCGTCACCGCATCACCAAGTTGCGCGTCCAGTTCGGGTGGGCTGGCATCATCAATATCAACCTGCAGGATGAATGCTTCGCGGCTGCCGAAACTGCGTGCCACTTCGTCAAAGTCCATGAAGACGCAACTGACCGCGTTCTCCGTGTAGACGCTGCGAATGCCAAAGAACTGCACTGCTACATCAAGGCCGGCTGCGCCAACCACGCCAACGATTTCGTAATCCTTYTCAGTTTTTCCGCCACCAAGGCGAATGTGGTCGCCTGGCTTCTTGCCACGCGCCACCAAGAACTCCTTTGCCACCAGAATTCCGGCGCCAGTCTTGAGTTTCGGCAGCGCGGTTTCCGGGGAGCCTTGAATCCAATCGAGCCGATTCAGTGCCAAGAATTCCTCAGGCGGGAACCCAATACACACCACGTTTGGAGTGCCAATGCCCTCCACTCCAAAGACTGTTTCGCCGATCACCTTGAGCGGTAGATAGCCAATGGGCACGGTTCCTTGCACGCCCGGTATCGCCTTGATTCGATCTTGCTCAGCCACGGACATACCGTTCGCTTTGAAGACAAAGCCATCGGAGATGCGCACGCGTTCACTGATGTCGCGCACCACCGCTGTGCCGTTGGTCCAGGTGCTCGTCAGGATGGAAACGCCCACCATGAGTGCACCGGCGGTGAATCCCAATCGATACGGGGCCTGCTGCACGGCGCCGGACAGCAATCCGCGCGGTACGCGGAGAGCGCGCTCAATGCCGCCACTCAGCACAGTGGCCACTACCCAAAGCGCTGGCACCGAAAGCATGAACCATCCCGCGTGCAGTAGCGGGATCCCC
>NSIA01000059.1 GCA_002737585.1 Planctomycetaceae bacterium
CGCAGCGTGCAATYGCCAGCTCTTTCTGCTGCTCCGCCACAGCGGTGGTCATGCCGGTGCCAACAATGAACGCGCAGCTCATAAATGCAATCGCGCTGATCAGTACAAAT
This sequence comes from Planctomycetaceae bacterium, assembly GCA_002737585.1. Lineage (GTDB taxonomy): Bacteria > Planctomycetota > Phycisphaerae > Phycisphaerales > SM1A02 > UBA966. The sequence continues at coordinate 111 of NSIA01000059.1, forward strand.
CCCAGCCGCAACGCCAGCATTTGTTTGTCGAATCCGCTGGTGTACAGCTCGCTTGGCTCCAGCGACAACGGCTCCTTAAATTCCGGCGCATGCAGCGCCACCCACGCGTTGACATCTGTTCCGGGCTTGAGCGCCACCATGACAGTGGTTACTTGATCACTGCCGTTTGCATCCACCAGCGTGGAACGATCCACCACTACGTAGGGTCGCTGTAACGCCCCCAGTGCGGCGCGGTCAATGATGCCAGTCACGGTCAGTGCAATCGGGTCACCGAAGCGCTGTACTTGTAACTGATCGCCGACTGCACATGCCAGCGCCGTGGCAGTGAGTGGATCAATCGCAATTTCACCGGCCTGCGTGGGCAATCGTCCAACCCGCATCTCTTGCATGCGGAAGCGAGCATCGGTTCCTGCCTCAAGACCGCGCGTTTGCGCAACGACGCGGCGTGGTTTGCCGTCCTCGTCGCGCCCGCCATCGGAGCGAATCAGTGAGAGCGATCCACCAAGGCTCGTTGCCACAGCATCAATCTCTGGAAGCGCACGCACCCGCTCGGCTTCGCTGGCGTCGAATGCTGCGCCGAAACGATTGACCAGGCGCGCGTCGGTAGCGCCGATCGAGCGCCGCAGGCTTGCTTCTGCATTGCCACGTGCCGATTCCAGCCCACAGGCAACCGCTGCCACGAGCGCGCTCGAAAGCATGACGGCAATGGCCAAGAGCGCGGTTCTACCGCGTCTCGCTGCCAAGCCCTGACGCGCGAACCACCAGGTCGCTCGCATGCATGCCTTTCGTATCGAAGCCGCCAGCGACGATGCCGTCGCGAATGACAAATACATGTTTGCAGTGCGCGGCCGCGGCGGGCTCGTGCGTCACCATCAGTACCACCATCTGTCGTTCATGCGCAAGCGCGTCCAACATCTTCCACATGCGTTCGCTATTGGCACTATCAAGTGCGCCGGTTGGTTCATCAGCAAACAAGACKGATGGTTCAAAGAGCAACGCCCGGGCAATCGCAACGCGCTGTTGCTCGCCACCGGAGAGCGCTTCTGGTCGATGCGTCGCACGGTCCGCAAGACCGAGCGTTCCCAATAGTTCGCGTGCGCGCTTCTCCAGCGGGCCGCGTGCTGCACCGTCCAGGATTCCCGGAAGCATGACATTGTCAATGGCGTTGAGCGTAGGAAGCAGGTTGTACTGCTGAAACACCACACCGATGCGCTTGCGGCGGTGCAGGGTGAGTTCCCGCTCGCTCATCTGATCGATGCGCGCGCCGGCAACTTCAATCTCGCCGGAATCGGGGCGATCAAGCCCTGCCAACAGGTAGAGAAGCGTGCTCTTGCCGCTTCCTGACGAGCCCATGATTCCATAGAAGCCTGGTTCGCGGATCTCCAGACTGGCGCCGCGCAGTGCTTCCACGGGGCGCTCGCCGGTTCGATAGGTCTTCCGAACCGCTCGGGCGCACAGAAATGCTGCGCCCGCTGTATTCAGCGACGGAGTACCAACAGGACTTGTGGCGGGGCCGTTGTTCATCTGCCATCACTCGCGCGCCATGGGCTCGGGGTGTTTGGCGCGTTGTCGGGCGTGGCCCGCAGCACGAATTAGTGACCGTTCTTTGCGTCGTACGTCTTCGCATCCATCAAGTCGGTGGCCTTGGAGAGGTCGCAATCGGAGAGGCGCACCAGCCAGCCCTTGCCGTACGGATCACTGTTCAACAGGGAAGGATCCTGGTGGGCGGCTTCATTGCTTGCCACTACCGTGCCAGCGCAGGGAATATAAATTTCACTGCTGGTCTTCACACTCTCCACCTCGCCGACCGTTCCGCCTGCGGTGATCTTCGTTCCATCGGCCTTCATTTCCACGAAGGTGATGTCGGTGAGTTCATCGGCCGCGTGCTGGGTGATGCCCATGGTGACCGTCCCGTCCGTCTCCTGACGGAACCACTCGTGCGTCTCGCTGAACCGGCAGTTGGCGGGGGTAGACATCAATCTTCTCCTGAATGCGGTGGGTCGGGGCGGATTCGCACATGCGGATCCGTCGTCGAGGCGGGAATGATAGCCGTGCGTGTAGACTTCGACTCGCGGCCCGTTGGCCGTCCCCCCACCACATGCTCCTCACTCTTTCTTCCCGATCCCTGCAGTACGTGAAGCGTGCCAAGCGCGCCCTTGAGCCGATGGAAATTCCGGACTTCGCGGCCGAAGAGTTGGGCGTGAAAGGAATCAACGCCAACACGGCGCTGCTGCGTGGGATGGTTGCCAAGGATCTTGAGCGCCTCCGCGATCGCGCTGACCGTGCGCGCTGCCCAATCCTGGTGTTAGTGGACGAAGCGCCGTTGGACTTTGGCCCGGACGCCGGTCCCATGTCGATTCAGCGCATTGAGCGCCTGGGCATGGCCGCAAGCAAACTTGGAGCACCGGCCGTTGCGGTGGAACTCAGCGCGCTTCCGGCTGTCAACTTCGATGCCTACGCGGCCAATATCAAGCGGTCCTTAGTGGCGCTCGATCGATTCGATACGCACCTTCTCTTGCGCCCCGGCACCGGTCCGGCTGGCGATGCCCAGAAGATTGCCGACCTCATCAAGAAGATCGGTGGATTCCGGATTGGCAGCATGCCCACCTTTGCACATGCGGCGGCTTCCGGTGATGCCGAAGGCACGCTCCGCAAGCTGTCCCCGTATGCGCAAGCGGTCGAAGCCAGTATCAAAGGATTCGGAAAGACTGGTAAGCATGACGCGTGGGACCTCGCCAAGCTCCTTGATGCGGTTCGCACCGTTGGCTACCAGAACACGCTCTGTATCGACTACTCCGCCAAGGCTGATCCGATTGGCAATATTGAACTCGCCCGCGACCTCTTTGCCGCTGAGATTGATCCGGTCGAAATTGAGGACGAGGAAGAAGCTGAGGGCGAGGCCGAGGTGGCGCCGTGACCGCGCCAGCGGGCGTGATCGTCACCATGGACGGCCCGGCCGGCACGGGGAAGAGTTCGGTTGCCTGGAAACTGGCGCAACGCCTTGGTCTTGAGGTGCTTGATACTGGCGCCATGTACCGCGCCGCAGCGGTGGTTGCCCTTGATGAAGGCGTGCAAGCTGATGACGGCGTAGCGCTCGCAGCACGTATCGCCGAAGAAGGACTGGCTTTCGATTGGTCGTTCCGTCCGCCGCGGCTCTTGCTTGGCGGTCGTGATCTCACCGAGCGCATTCGCGATGCTGATGTCAATGTTGCAGTGAGCGTGGTAGCGCGCCAGCCCGCGTTGCGAGCCGCTATGGTGGAGGCGCAACGTGTCATCGGCCGTGCGCATCCACGCTTAGTGACCGAAGGCCGCGATCAAGGGTCAGTGGTGTTTCCAGATGCCGTGGTGCGCTTTTACTTAGATGCTCATCCAGAAGTTCGCGCGCGCCGTCGTGTTGACCAAATGCGCGCGCAGGGTCGGCCCGCGGATTACGAAGCAGTATTGCGCGCCATTCAGCAGCGCGATCACCTGGATGAATCCCGTGTTGATGGACCGTTGGTGTGCGCGCCTGGCGCGCAACGGATCGATACCAGCGGTCTCACGCTTGACCAAGTAGTCCTTGAACTGGAGCGCCGCACGCGCATTGTTGTTCCAGCGGACTTTCTTACCCCGTCACGAGCGGTGCAGACGGCATGATCACGCTCTTTCAGGCGCAGCGCCGCGCTCCCGGCCGCGGTGCGGTGAGTGTTGCGTGGTACAGCGCTAGCGCCTTCATCGTGTTCTACACCTTGCGCCTGATTTGGGGATTTCGCTGCACCGGGCAGGATCGATTGCCGCGCCAGGGCGGCATTCTGGTGGTGAGCAATCATCAGAGTTTGCTTGATCCGCCGGCGTGCGGGAGTGCCACACGTGACCGTCCGTACACCATCATTGCACGCGAGAGTTTGTTTCG
>NSIA01000060.1 GCA_002737585.1 Planctomycetaceae bacterium
GTGGACGGCGGTGACCTCGCAATCATGCTGAACAGTTGGGGCGTCTACTTAAATTAACGCCGCGCACGAGTCGCACGGGCGTTGAACAACGCAACAATTGACAAACCGCAGGCGCGCAGATTCGCGCCTGCGGTTTGTGCTTTGGGATCGGTGATTGTCCCGGATCGCCGTCAGTACAAGATCAACGGAGCATCGGCAGGGTTGCTGATGGCTGCGCGTTTGGAGGATGCGTGTGCGCTCGGCAACGACACGGCGGTGCTGCAGGGTGGCCGCGAGACTTCTGCGCCGATCTGCGCCAAGCTCGGGTTCGAGAGGTCTGCAGAATCGATCTCTCCGCGTGGGCCACTCGCTAAGGCGTTGACGAAAAAATCGCTTGCTAGTTCAGCAGGTCCGACTGGGTTGATATTCGGAAAACTAACTGTGGATTTACCCGCACGAAAGTCCGAAGGTCCAGAATTTTCGATCAACGGTCAGGGAAACCCTTTCCTTGTTCATCTCCGAGGCGATAGCAACCTTCGACAGTCCCTTGATTGGGGTTTCGTGTCCTATGAGATCTCTGTCGGATCTCACTCTACTCACGGTCATCAAACGCGTTCGTGGATGAACGCCCACCTGCTCACCTGCAGGTCCGTACGGCTGCATGATCGCTGGACGATCAACCACTAGCGGCGCACCGCCGTCGCGGAACCGCACAGTGACGCGCACCTCAAAGTCCGTTGCTGGCAAATAGCGCTGCCTAGGTTGCACCAACTGGTAGCCAGTGACTCTTACTGAAGATGAGGTGGCGATGTTGTAAGGAGTACCGATCAAACGAATACTGCTGATCGAGTTGACACCGTCCGGCACCGTTTGCCGCACAATCATCGTTCCAGGATCCATGACGTTTGGTTGTTCAGATCCAATCGGCAGACCGCAAGTCACGTCACCCTCACCGCAGCCGGCAAGGGTTGCAACCGATGCAAGGCCGGGCACATCCTGGCAATTCAAGCCGTGGCCCCAGAAGAACGCGCCCGACTGATAGCACTGCACGTAGGTTGCCTGCCCGCACTGACCACTGCTCAGCGTGCCCGCGCCAGTGCGCGGATCGTCATAGGACACCACGTTTTGGCTGCCGGCATCCGAATCCCAACCGAGCGCTGCGCAATCAAGCGTGACTGGATAAACAAGGTACGGAGAGTTGATCGGATCTGGCCGCATCGGACGCACATAGGGGCCCGGACTGTCGCGGAACTCGTCGCCGTAGTAACTGCGCAGAACCGGATTACCGTTGCAATCAGCCACGTACCCGGGCGCGCTGCTGCCCACGCATGAACCCCACTGAGCAAGCAGCATGCCCATGTCTTGACCGTCCGCCCGGGACAAGCAACATCTCGATGTTCGTTGCGTTGTCGCGAATGCGCCATGGCAAGCCCGATGCGGTGATCGCGTCGCGCAAAGTTGCATCTGTCACAACTGCCGCATTAGGCTCCCACTCCAAAACAGTCGCCCATGATGGACCACAGGAACCCCACGCCGACAAAATAATAGCAAGGTCGAGTGCGTCGGTAGTTCCATCGCTATTAAAGTCGGCTCCTCCAGAACCATCGCTTTTCCCCCAACTAGATAAGAGAATCGCGAGGTCCTGCCCATCAACATTATGATCCTGATTCACATCCGCAGAACACTGCTGCGCATGCACCGAAGAAGTTGACAGACCGAACGTCATAGTGACGGTGGCGACGATCGAGAGAAGAATGCTTGGCGATTTCATATTTGGACTCCTGAACTTGACGACCTCTAAAAACTGAACTGCATTCAAGATAACCCCAAAAACTAAGAGTCAAAAAAAACGCCGCTGAATCCGAAAATTGTTTGGGATTCCCAACCTTTGGGTGCGCAAATCGCACCCTCGCAATCGATATCTCACCGCAAGCGAGGGATTGCTCACTCCGCAGCGAAGGCTGCGGACTCGTCCCAGAGAAAATGGAAAACAGAAGCAGGCTCCTTCGCCGATGATGCCTCGCCCACTCCGCCGTAGCCCTAGTCGCCCACTACGGCGATGGACCTGCTGCCAAGCGCGGAGATCGATGAAGCAAGCACAGCAGTGGCGACACAGATGCCAATCGGCAGGCCCAGAGTCACGGTGAGTACCTCACAAGTGGTTGATTCAACCCCTCCGACAGCGTCATGTAGCTCTCGCAAGCGGCATCAACCGCAATGGCCTCGCCCTGGGGCTCGCGTACGTATGGCCTCATCGATCCCTCGCCCAAAAGGGCAGCCGCCAAACCCAATGGCGACTGGTGGACCCGCACGGCGAAGTAAGTCTTAACCACAATGGTGGTTCCTCCGGCGCAGGCGTCCGCACCCACCACCCCGCCGTACGGCATCTCGCCAACCATCTGCATCACGCCGATACCCGCAGCAACCTGCGCGGCGGTGACGCGATACACCCGCGATCGCGCCTCTCGCTTGGTGATCACATACAGGTCGCCCGTCGTGCGGTCGACTACCAGTGCCTCCGCATCGCGGGCGCCGTCGGGATAGGTCAGGTGAACCACATGCGGCGCGACGGCTCCGAGTGTGGCCCCCGCGGGAAGTCCCGCTACGGATGGCTCGGCGACCCGATACACGACAATGCTGGTCCTGACAGCGCTGTCATTGTGTGTCCAGAACAGGTCAGCCTGGGAACGGCTCCACGCAAGGCCAGACGCCTCGGTAACGGGAGCGATCATCTGCATCGTCTTGGTGATGCGCTGAATCGTCTTCACGGCGCCCATGCGCTTCTTGATTTCGCGTAGCTGTGCCATAGGGGGGGGGAGGTGATAGCGGATCAAGAGCGCTCGCTGCCGAAGCCACGAATTTACGGAATTTTGGACGGCTCGCTCAGCACTGCATGCCGTCAAACCCAAGTTCCACCCCGGCGGGAAGCCGGGCGGACAGTTCGGCGTGGCGGACATCGTGGGTCATATGCGTAAACACCGTGCGCCGCGCGCCAAGTTGCGCGGCAACGTCAAGCGCCTCACTCAGGCTGAAGTGCGTGGGATGCTTGCGCTCTCGGAGCATGTCCAGCACCAACAGATCAAGCCCAGCGAGCGCCGACCATGATTCCGGCGGAATGGCATTGACATCGGTGCAGTAGGCGATCGGTAGCGTCGCGTGCGTGCCGGCTGACGGCACGACACTTGGAGTCCCTACTGCTGCATCGAAACGCCAGCCCAGGATCGGCAGCGCGCCATGCAAAAGGCGCACTGGCGTGGCATCAATTCCAAAGAGATGTACCGCGCGACCAGGCTCCACCACCGCTGTTACCACATCGGCAACAAAACTCTTGTTGACATTGCGGTGCGGGCGAAAGATGTGATCATAAATACGCGTCAGTTCGTCAATCACTGTGCGCTCTGCGTACAGATTGATCGGCGCTTTCATGGTGACGTTGTAGAGACGCGCATCATCAAGTCCAAAGACGTGATCAACATGCGAGTGCGTAAAGAGGATCGCATCAACACGTCGGATGCGGTGTCGCAGTGCGTGCTCACGATGGTCCGGTGGACAGTCGATCAGAATGACCCGCGGCGCACCCGTTGGATCGGTGAACTCAAGCATCGCGCCGACACGCGATCTGCGGTCGCGCGGATCAGTGCTGCTGCATGTAGCACAATCGCAGGCGATCACCGGGATGCCGGAACTGGTGCCTGTGCCCAGCAGCGTGAATCGCAGATCGGTGACGCGGGGCTGTGCTGCTGCGGCTGCTCCAGAATGAGCTGGAATACTTGCGCCCGCACCGCCCTCTGTGCCAGCATCGATCATGACGCATCCGCTCCCGCGAGCACATCACGCAGTGACCGCACGACACCTGCCGGATCCTGTGCGCCGCACACCACCGAACTGACCGCCACGCCTTGGCAACCAGCCGCTCGTAATTCCCCAATATTTGCCGGCGTAATTCCGCCGATCGCCAAGTGTGGAACACGTGCGCACTCGGCCAGGTAAGCGCGCAGATAGTTCGACCCGCCCGGTGTGATTGCTGGCTTCACGCTGGTGGCAAACATTGCGCCGACGCCGCACACGTCAGCGCCGGCATCACGCGCTGCACGTGCTTCGATGATCGAATGCGTACTGACGCCAACCAGGAGCGACGTCCCCGCCATGCGTCGAACATCAGCGATGGACATATCGCCCTGACCAACATGAACGCCATCCGCGCCGCACCCGAGCGCGATATCCGCACGATCATTAACAACCACGCTCACACCCGCAGGTCGCGCGGCAGCAATCACCGTGCGCACGCGTTCCGCTAGTTCATGCCCCTGCATGTCCTTCTCGCGCACTTGGATGCAATCAGCACCTCCGGCGATCGCTGCGGCGAGTACCTGCTGCCACGGATGAGCACACAGCGATTCGGTGAGTAAGACGCACACCCGCCACTGCCGACGCGCGGCGCTTCCCATACGCATCAGTAGGTCGCGTTCGGCGTCGTAGGCGCGGTAGCGCAATTGCTCCAACGCACCCGCTGCAACCGGATCGATCGTCTTCATACATTCTTCAAGAGACCGCAACGCTTCGCCGAGACGCTTCCCGGCGGCGGCAGTCACATGGTGGTGGCTTGAACGCGCGGATTCATACTCACCGGCGATGGTGGTTCCAACATCGTGCGCGGCGTCACGGTTCGCCTCAAGCCAGCCAGTTGGAAGCACCGCAAGCGCGCCCTGCAAACCGTGGCGGATGTCTTTGAATTGCGTGCAAAGGGCGGTGTCGTCCAAAACAAACCGTGCGGCGTCTTCCAGTACGCGCAGCGCCTCGCGCGCACGATTTGCGTTGGCATCCATGACACGCGCGACCGATTGCATCCCCAAAGCGTAGCAGCGTGGCTATCCTTCACCTCCCATGGCAAACGCTGATCAGCCCACCGGCTCCGCGCCAAACAATTCTGACCGCCGCAATTTCATTGCTGCGTCGATCGGAATTGCTGCGGCAGCCGTTGCTGCGGGATCCGCCAGCGCCGCCACCGTCTTTCAGTCAACCCCCAACGCATCCAAGGAGAAGAAGATGCCATTCACACTGCCAGAACTTCCGTACGCTGAAAATGCCCTCGAACCAACCATTGATGCCAAGACGATGAACATCCATCGCACCAAGCATCATCAGGCATACGTTGACAACCTCAACAAGGCCATTGATGGAACCCCTTGGGCGGCGATGTCGATCGACGAAATCTGCCGCAAGACCAAGGATGCACCGGACGCCGTGAAGGCTGCCGTCCGCAACAACGGCGGCGGTCATTGGAACCACTCGATGTACTGGAAGTGGATGGCCCCAAAGGGTCAGGGCGGCGCGCCGAGTGCAGCACTCGCGGCGGCGATCGACAAGAGTTTCGGCAGCATGGACAACTTCAAGACGCAGTTTGCTGACGCGGGCATGAAGCGCTTCGGCAGCGGCTGGGCGTGGTTGGTGCGCAAGGCAGACGGCTCATTGGTGATCAGCAGCACGCCAAACCAAGACAACCCGCTGATGGAAGGCATTGCCGAAGTCACCGGCACGCCGCTCTTCGGCATCGACGTCTGGGAGCACGCGTATTACCTGAACTATCAGAACCGCCGCGCCGAATACTTGAAGGCCTTCTGGGACATCGTCAACTGGAACGAAATCAGTAAGGGCTGATCACATATTGCATAACAACGCAAACGCCCCGGTCATCTGGCCGGGGCGTTTGCATTGCTTGACTGATTTGACAACCATAGCTTGTTGAACACTGAAATCACTGATCGAATTCAATCGAACCGCGCACGCAGTCATCAAGATCCGGCGCTCACCGCCATCACCCCTTCTTCGCCTTCTCCTTGGCAATCCGCGCGTCGATCGACTCGATACTGATATCGCCACTGCCCGCGCGCGGGAAGCCCGGCTTCTGCAAGTACGTGTACGCCTCGGTGCGCAGATGACCCATCATGTCATGGCCGCGTCGACGCATCCGTTCCGCGCGCAGCGCACCAATATCAATCGGCGCCACTACCACCTTCGTGAACGGACCTGGCTCCGCTTGCGCAAGAATGCGGCCATCGAAATCAACCACCATGCTTCCACCCGGCCAACTGAACGGCGGATAGTCCGGCACATTCGCAGCTTGATTCGCTGCCACCACATACGCCGTGTTCTCCACCGCGCGCGCGCGATTGAAGAGCGTCCACCAATCCATCGGCGCTTGTGCGCCCCATGGATCCATGTACGCACTCACGCGAATCAATACCTCAGCACCGTTCGCCGTTAGCTGCCGAATTGCCTCAGGAAACAGCCAGTCATAGCAAATTGCGCAACCGAGTTTGCCAATCTCTGTGTCCACCACCGGAAAGAGCGGCTCGGAATATCCAGGAATGTCATGCGGGCTCGCATGCACCTCCCACGGAATCCACGGGTTCACTTTGCGATACTTACTCAGCACACCATCCGGTCCAATGAGCAGGGTCGCATTGAACACCGCGCCCGGATACTTCGGATCTTGCTCAATGAAACTACCGGTCTGCACATACACGCCGTTCTGTTTGCAGAAGCGAAGATACGGAGCAATCACATCGTCCGGCCGGAGTGCCGTGTGCTCAAGCAATTCCTTCACCGTGGTGTACATCGGCGCGCAATGCGCAAACTCCGGGAACACAAAGAGCCGAACATCATGGAACGGCGCGTACCCGGCGAGCGTCCCCTCCGCCATCTTCACAAGTTGGTCCACCCGCGCCGGCACGTCTTCGCGCTTCTTCAAGGCCGGCAAAGAGGTCTGCATCGCCGCCGCGTAGTACCGGCAAGAAGTGGGATAGTCATGCATTTCGATA
>NSIA01000066.1 GCA_002737585.1 Planctomycetaceae bacterium
CTSGCATACACGCCGCACTCGATCGATGGACGCACGTGGAAGCGCTACCGCGGCGGAATGCAAACGGATGTATGGGTCTACAACCTCCGCAGCAATGAAGCAAAGCGCGTCACTGACTACGAAGGAATCGACACCCTGCCAATGTGGGGCGGTACCACGCTGTACTACTTGAGCGATGCCACCACTGACCCGAAGGCCGCACACAAACTCAACATCTGGTCATGGGATTCTAAGTCCGGCACCACCAAGCAAGTCACCTCGTTCACGGATGAAGACATCAAGTGGCCTGCGATCGGCGACGGCGAAATTGTCTTCCAAAAGGGCACAAAGTTGATGGTGCTGGATCTTGGATCCGGCAAGACGCGCACCGTGGAAGTGAAGATTCCAGGCGACCGCCCCACCATTCGCACACGCACTGAAGATGTCAGCGACGAAGTGCAGGGCTCCAGTATTAGCCCGAGTGCCAAGCGCGTAGCAGTCGCTGCTCGTGGCGATATTTGGACCGCTCCGGCAGAAAATGGCGTTCCGCGCAATCTGACCCGCACCGATGGTATTGCTGAGCGCACGCCAGCATGGAGCCCGGACGGCAAGTGGATTGCTTACTTTGATGACTCCACTGGTGAGTATGAACTGTGGGCCATGCCTGCCGATGGCAAGGGTGAGAAGAAACAACTCACCAAGGATGGCGGTCCCTTCAAGACCAACATTCAGTGGTTCCCCGATTCCAAGAAACTCATCTACCAAGACAAGACCGCAACGGCGTACTTGGTGGACTTTGCAAGTGGCGAACGAAAGATGATCGACAAGGAGCCGTGGGACGGCAGCCTTGATATCAGTGTCAGTCATGACGGCGCATTCTTGGCCTACGCAAAGTCACTGCCCGAGCGTCGCACCGCCAGCATTTGGTTGTACGACGTAGTGAAGGGCGAGAGCCACGAAGTCACCAGCGGTGAGTTCAATGACAGCAATCCCACCTTCGATCGCGCCGGCGACTGGCTGTACTTCTCTAGCCAACGCGGCTTCGGTAAGGCGGAATACGGTGAGTTGGACGAAACATGGGTCTATCAAGACACCGTGCGCGGCTACGCCGTTCCGCTTCGCAATGATGTCAAGAACCCCTGGCTCCTGGAGATTGATGAGGAGAAGGGTAAAGACACTAAGAAAGACGA
>NSIA01000061.1 GCA_002737585.1 Planctomycetaceae bacterium
TCCACCGTCGCTTGCGGCCCCACCACTTTCATGAACACCGTACGCCCCGGAGCCTGCACGATCGCACCGAGTTGCATGTAGCCCGGACGCGGCGCCGCTGCACCCATGCCCATGTAATCGCCCACACTTTCCACGCGTGAAACTTGCATTCCATTGACGGTGGACTGTGAACGCTTCGACTCCGCTGCTGCATTTCCAGCACGGAACTGATTCGACCAACGATCAAGGTTTGCATCGACCGGACCACCATCACCGGCGAGGAACACACTGAACACCAGCTCCGCCGCGGGCGCGTTCACGCCGAGTGCTGGTACCGCATATTGCAACGCGCGGAATTGCATTGCTGGCGCTGTCCATACCCACGTCACCGGCTTCGGCATGGTCAGGCCACCAACTTCGATCTTGGTTTGATCGCCATCCGGACCACTCACTGGATATCCACCCGCTTGGGTCGCCGCAGCTGCTGCTGCCCCTGCACCTGGCGCAGGAGCCGCTGCCGCAACTTGTCCCGGTGCAGCCGTTGCGTTTGCCGGCCCCGGTGTAGGCGTCGGCGCAGGCGTCGGTGCAACCACCGCACTCGCCGCACCACTTCCTGACTTCACCGTCACCGGCGTCGGCCCCTTCGGGGCGGGCGCCTTCTCACACCCAGACATCACGGCGAATACCACCGCGGCCACCGCCACCACCACCAACGCGCTGCCAACCACTTTCGCGAAGGTAGAGACCGGCATACTTGACCCGCATCCGCACGAACTATTGCTGCAACTTTGCTTCATGGTTTATAGGATAGGCGCGCGCCTCATGCTCCACGCAAGCCCCACGCTGCCCGCACGTGTTCGCCTCACCGGCGCACGTTTTTGGACCGCAGATCCCATGAATCCATGGGCTGCCAGCGTGGACATCGCTGATGGCCGCATCACCGCCGTCGACGCGCCGCCACGCCCCGATCTCCCCACCATCACCCTGCCCGCCACCGCCGTGGTCACGCCCGGACTCATCGACGCGCACATTCACCTTTCGCTGGGCGGGCAAACACTCAACCAACTTGATCTCAGCACCGTGCATTCACGCGCGGAGTTTGAGTCGCGCATCGAACACGCTGCCCGCACGCTCGCCCCCGGTCGATGGCTCCGCGCTTTCGGCTGGAACGAATCACACTGGGGCGGCGAACGACCAACGCGCGCATGGCTGCGCGGCGCCGGCAACGCGCCGTGCATTGCCTACCGCATGGATCAACACGCATGCGTTGTCAACGATGCCGTGCTCGCGCTCATCGGCGCCGAGCCATGTCCGGCCGGTGGTGAAATCGTCCGCGATTCCACGGGCGCTGCCACTGGTCTACTTCTTGAACAAGCCGCGTGGCGTTTAGTCAATCCGCGCGTTCCGATTCCGACTGTTGAAGACCGACGCGCCGCACTGCTCGCCACGTTCCAACACTGCAATTCCTTCGGAATCACCGCCGTTGGCAGCATGGAATACGAATCCGATCTTCGCGATACGCACGACTATCTCCGAACCAACGCACGCGCAGCATGCACCGTGCGAGTCATTGCAACCATTCTCGATCGCGCATGGCCTGTTGATTTCGCGTGGGGCCGCGCCTTTGCAAACGACGAACTCCTTGCCATCGCTGGCTGGAAGAGTTTCATCGATGGCACACTCGGCAGCCGTACCGCGCGCATGATTGCCCCGTACGCGGACGATGCAACCAATCGTGGCATGCTTGTTGAATTTGCAGCGGAGCATCCCGATCGCCTCCGTGCGTGGGCGCGCACCGTCATCGCTCATGGATTCTCGCCAAGTGTCCACGCGATCGGTGATGAAGCGTTGCGTGTAGCGCTTGATGCCATCGCTCCAGAAGATCACGCACGCATCGCGCGCTTCGAACATTGCCAAACCATGGACGATGCGGAACTTGTACGGATGCATGGTCGCATTGCCAGCATGCAGCCGCTCCACAAAGCGGATGATGCCCGCGTCGCACCGGCACGCCTTGGCGATGATCGAATGCACACCTTCTTCCGATTTCGTGATCTGCTGAGTGCCGGTGCGCGTCTCGCCTTCGGAAGCGATTGGCCGATCGTCAGCTGCGATCCACGCCTCGGTATCCGCGCTGCAGTGACTGGCCTTGACCTCAACGGCACGCCGTGCCGCACCGACCAGAATCTCACCGTGGAAGAATGCCTGCGCGCCTACACCTCCGGCGCGGCCGACGCACTCCGCGCGCCCGCACTGGGCCGCATTGCACCGGGCTGCCACGCAGATTTCTGCGTATTTACTGACGATCCATTCGCGTGTCATTGGGCGGACACGTTGCCGCGAATCATGGCAACCATCGCGGCGGGCACTCCGGTGTACGGACGTATCGCGCCGTAACGATCACGTCCGCGCACGGCGCAACCGCCTCCGTGTGAGCCGCCTTTCGTGGCGCAATTTGAAAAACATGCGCACCCACCCCACGCGTGTACCCTGTCACCCATGAATTGGTGGGTCCACTCTGCATATGAAAGCGGCGGCATCGTCTTGCTCTTTAGCTGGGCGTTCTGGGTGATCTTCTCCATCGTGCTGCATGAACTTGCACACGGCTGGGCAGCGATCGC
>NSIA01000062.1 GCA_002737585.1 Planctomycetaceae bacterium
TCCCGAGACCATGCCACCCGGCAATTGAGTTTGCCCGGGATTTCCGCTACCCTCCTCGATTCTCGCAAACCGCCTGCCGAAGGCGCATCGCACATCGGGCCGAGACGGCCTGCCCAACGATGCACCCGGCGCGTACGCAGCACAGTGCTGCGCACACGACCGACGCGGACGCTTCCCGAAAGGTCACGACAATGGTCGTCCTTCGTCTCAAGAAGATGGGCCGCGCCCATCATCCGTTCTTCCGCCTCTCCGCCATGGATAAGCGCGCCCCGCGCGACGGCATGGTGATCGAGGAGCTCGGCTGGTACGAGCCCCAAGGTAAAGACGGCAAGCAGATCCACCTGAAGATGGACCGCATTCAACACTGGTTGTCAGTTGGCGCACAGCCATCCGACACTGCAGTCAGCTTGATCCGCAAGGCGGGCGGCTCTGTGAGCGATAAGGTGCTCTCAGTCGTTCAYGCYAAGGGTCGTGCCAAGGCCGACGCCATCCGCGCCAAGAAGGGCCTGCCGATGGTTCGTGGACCGAAGCCAGAGCCGGCGAAGAAGTAATGAGCAGCCTGCTGCTCGAAGGGTGAGATCTCGTGCGAATCGACGTCTTCACTCTCTTTCCAGACATGTTTGCGCCGGTACTCGGCACAAGCATTCCTGGGCGAGCAGCAGCTGCCGGTCTTGCTGAGTTCCACACGCACGATCTTCGCGCGTGGAGCACGGACAAGCACCGCAAGGTTGATGATCGTCCCTTCGGGGGCGGACCCGGCATGGTCATGATGTGCCAACCCCTCGTCGACGCGGTCGAGGCGGTCGAGAAGATGGATGAACGAGCAGCATGCCGCGTGCTGCTCACGCCACAGGGTGAGCGTTTGACGCAGCCCCGTGTCGAATGGTTCGCAAAGCAGCCGCGATTGTTGTTAATCGCGGGGCATTACGAAGGTATTGACGAGCGGGCCGTATTGGAAATGGCACCGCTTGAAGTGAGCGTCGGCGACTTTGTCTTGAGCGGTGGAGAGATCCCCGCCATGATGCTGATCGACGCGGTGGTCAGACTCCTTCCCGGAGTTCTTGGCCACGAGCAGTCTGCGGCTGAAGATTCCTTCAGTCGTCTTGACGAGGCGGGACGTTCCCTCCTCGACTGCCCGCACTACACGCGACCGCGCGAATGGCGTGGTCGCAGTGTGCCCGAGGTGCTCTTGAACGGCGATCACGCCGCGATTGAGCGTTGGAGGCACAGCCAGATGATGGAGCGGACGCGCGAGCGTCGGCCCGATCTTCTGGAACGACCCCTGGGCGGAATTCCCCGTCCCATGTCGAAGCCTGTCGACGGTGGCCTGCCTGATGAAGCGCAGGGCTGAAGACGGAACGCCGGACGGAAGTCCGGAAAGAAAGGAACGACCTACCAAGGTCGACAGACACATGGACCGCACCAAGATCATCGAGAGCGTCGTTGCTGACCAGCTGAAGAACCCGAAGGAAATCCCGAACTACCGCATCGGCGACACCGTTGATGTGCACTACCGGATCATCGAAGGAGACAAGGAGCGCATCCAGGTCTTCCAGGGCGTGTTGCTCGCCGAAACCGGCCGCGGCATCCACACCATGATCACGGTGCGACGCATCGTTGCCAACGAGGGCGTGGAGCGCATGTTCCCGTTGCATTCGCCGCGTTTGGCAAAGCTTGAGATCGTTCGTCGTGGCGATGCCCGACGCGCGAAGCTCTACTTCCTGCGCGAGCGCTTCGGCAAGGCCCGTCGTCTCCGCGACCAGCGCCGCGGCCTGAAGCACACCACCGGCGCAGCCGCTGCCGGCGAGTAAATTCGTTCCTGACTCGCAGTTTCACATATCCAAAGGCCCGCGGTTCACGCCGCGGGCCTTTCATTTACCCATACACTCGGATCTCCCATGCATGTCCGCCTGATCAAGAGTTTCACCTTCGAGGCCGCCCATTGGCTCCCCACCTTCCCGGAGGGGCACAAGTGCCGGCGCATGCACGGCCACAGTTTCAAGGTGGACATTGTGGTGGCGGGCGAGCTTGACCCGGCCAAGGGCTATCTGGTTGATTACGGCGATATCAAGGCGGTGACAAGTCCGATCGAATCACAACTCGATCACTACTGCCTCAATGAAATCAAGGGCCTGGAAAACCCAACCAGCGAAATGATCGCAAAATGGATCTGGGATCGCCTCAAGCCACAACTACCAATGCTGGCACAAGTAGTAGTGCACGAAACCTGCACCAGCCGCTGCGAGTACGTGGGCTAACGCCACAAAATGGTCCGGGAGGACCGGGACGAATTTATTTCAACGGGCGTATGAAGACGTTCTCGAACTCGATCGGGCAGCCGTGACTCTGTAACGCAATCGCACCCTTGGCAGGAACGCCGGGCAACTGCGCGTTGTCAATGACTCGCTGGCCATTCAAGTCAACCGTGAGTCGATCGCCCACCATGCGGATCACCATGCGATTCCACTCGCCAATCGGCTTGTCAGCGCACACCTTCGGCGTGCATGCCGCGCGCACCGCCGCCGGCATCGATGGATCCGTGCGGTAACCAAATACCTCGCCCGAGCCGCACGGCCATCCCCAGATATTCACTTGGCTCT
>NSIA01000063.1 GCA_002737585.1 Planctomycetaceae bacterium
GCCGCCGCTACCCCCTACGATCCCCCTCCCGCCATGCACACCGCACATCCCATCCTCGCCATGCACGAAGCACGCGCACTCGCCGCRCTCTTCGGCGCCAGCGCTCCTGCGTGCGATTGGATCGCTATGCCACTCAATGCGCCAGGCTCGCCCCGCGGCGCGTTCGTCGGTGGCAATCCACTCGATGGATCCTGGCTCYTSGAYGCCGAACTCCCCGGACCATGGGTCTTTGCATGGAGCGGCACACTGGGCGATTCCCTGTTCGCCTCCGACCCCGTCAACTGGATGCGCGGCCCCACCGCACTCAACGCCCTGTGCGCGGAACTTGCGCCGCAACTGCAACGCCACCACAAGCGCCTCGTCCTGATCCCGCATGCGCGCCACGTCTTAAGCGATGCGCGCAGTGCGCTGACTTGGTGGTGCGATCAGGTGATTCCTGGGCAAGATCCCAACATCGTCCGCCACTCGCCGGACACCGATCGCCCCTTTGGGCTGGCCTTCGACCCGGCCGCATTTCTTGAGCCATCCATGCTCGCGGACATTGAAGACCACATGCAGTCGCTCTTTGCGTCCTTCGGTCCGCGCGCGGATGTGGTGATCCTCCGCGACACAACCATCAACGAAACCGATCCTGAACAGATGACCCCATGTCCCCTTGGTTCCGGACGCCTCCCACGCGCTTGCATACGTGAACTCCTRGCGCTGCATGTCCCGGAATCCACTCCCATCATGGTGCAAGGCGCCGCGCTGAACGGCTCGCTGGAGTGGCTGGGCCGCAGCGCCTGACACGCCGCGGGCGCGCACGCATAAATCCTTAGAAATTCTGCGCCCGGCGCGCTACACTTCAGTGCCCGCTGGAGGATCCGGCGCGCAAGGAGGCACGGATGATCGCCGCTGGTGCCAGTGTTCTTGATGCTCGCGTCTTAGTAATCAACAAGTTGTACAACGCTGTTCGCGTTGTCGATGCGCGACGCGCATTCACCATGTTGTGCAAGGGCTCCGCAGAAATCATCAGCGTTGAAGCTGGGGCRTATGTCAGTTACTCGCTGCACTCATGGTCTGAAGTTGCAGAATTCCAGCGCTCCTTTGAACACGAACAACATGACTGGGTGACCACCCCGCGCTTGGTCTTGGCCGTCCCAAAGATCATTCGCCTGCTCGGCTACGACCGCCTGCCGCGCGAACCAGTCAAACTCAATCGCCGCAATATCTATGCGCGCGATCACAGTCAGTGCCAATACTGCGGCAAGAATTTCTCTACCAAAGAACTCACACTCGATCACGTTGTCCCGCGTGTCCAGGGCGGCGAGAACTCATGGATCAACTTGGTGTGCGCCTGCGTCCGTTGCAACGCGCGCAAGGGCGGCCGCACGCCAACACAGGCGCGCATGAAACTCATCCGYGAGCCCATCAAGCCGCGCCGCAATCCGGCCATCACGCTTCGACTTGGTAGCCCCAAGTACCAAAGYTGGAAAGCATTTCTGGACGAGGCGTACTGGA
>NSIA01000064.1 GCA_002737585.1 Planctomycetaceae bacterium
CAAACATCCATACGGCAAACATCTCTGCATAGACATGCGACCACAGTTCGTCCGTTGCGCCAATGCCCTTCGTCTTACCAAGTACAGCCATCACCACAAACACAATGAGAGCAGCAATGCCACCAAGTGCTAACACGAAYCCGACGAACGCCGCCAACACCAACACCATCAACAACACCGCACCCGCCGCTGCAAGACGATCGAGCGCCTCTTGATCACCCTTCGCCTGCGCCACCAACGTCTTGCCCGTGGTCCCCAGCGCCTCGATCACATCAGCGCATGCCTCATCAGAGATCCCACGCGCACCGGGTTGAGCGGTTGCGTCCACCAGTTCCGTGACCGCATCGAGCGTCTCGAGAAACTCTTCATCCGCAGTGACATCACCGGCATCGATCCGATTCTGCAGCCCAGCCAGCAACTCGAGCGCACGATCACGAGCTCCCAATCGGGCCAGCAGCGCGGCGGTCGCCAATTCCGAGCCAGGCTCATCAACCGACGTCAGCGCCTCTACCTGGCCCCGCATTGTCGATAACTGTTGAGCAAAGGCCGTCTCGAAAGCTGGTGCCGTGGCGCCGTTCACCAATGAGCCCATGATGGCCTGTTGTGCCGACACCGACGCGTGGGCCGCGAGTTTCTCGGAACTAGGCGCCCCAATCCCCCCCCGACTCTCCACAATAAACAGGGCCGTGGCCACCGCGATTGCCAACCATGCGAGGAGATTTGCGCGCCGAAGTCGGGAAGCGTATGTCATCACCGGCACAGCCTACCGGGGGTCAAACACACCCTCCCCTTGACATCTTGGCGAAAAGCCCTATCTTTATCGATTCTCTGCCCATCCCGGGCGGCGCCACGAAGGAACAGATATGCCACGCCAGACCACTCACATGAAGGAAGCCGACGTTAAGCCAAATTGGCACGTCGTCAACGCCGAGGGAATGATCCTCGGTCGCCTCGCCACCGAAGTTGCGCTCGTCCTCATGGGCAAGCATCGCCCCCAGTACACGCCCAACGTGATGAGCGGCGATTGCGTCATCATCACGAACGCGGAGAAGATCAAGGTCACCGGCAACAAGCTGGCAGCCAAGACCCTTCGTCGTTGGAGTGGCTACCCGGGCGGTCTGCGCGTCCGCACCTACGAGTCCATCATGGCCTCGAAGCCCGAGCTCGTGGTTGAAGAAGCGGTCATCCGCATGCTTCCCCGCGGTCGCCTCGGTCGCCGCATCCGTCGCAACCTCCGCGTCCTCAAGGGCAACACGCACGACCACAGTGCGCAACAGCCAGCGACGCTTGACTTCCCGAACGCCCGCCGCTGATCGCAGCGCCGAACAGAGAGACACACCTGATGACCACTGTAATGAACACCTCCACCCCCGTCACCCAAGGCCAGGGCGCCGCTACCAAGGGCCCCGATTCCAAGGGTTGGTTCTGGGGCACCGGCCGCCGCAAGACTGCCATCGCACGCGTTCGCGTTCGACCAGGCACCGGCGCCATCAAGTTGAACGAGAAGGAACTTGACGATTACCTGACCGAAGACCGCGACCGCAAGGCCGTGCTCGCCGTGCTGGAGAAGACCGGCACCAAGGGCAAGGTTGATGTCACCGCTGGACTCGTGGGCGGTGGATTCACCGGCCAGACCGGCGCAGTCGTCATGGGCCTCGCCCGCGCGATCCTGTGCTACGACTCAAGCCTTGAGCCAATCCTCCGCGAGCACGGGTTCCTGACCCGCGACGCTCGTAAGGTTGAGCGTAAGAAGTACGGTCAATCGGGCGCCCGTCGTCGATTCCAGTTCTCCAAGCGCTAAACCGCAACGAGCACTGGTCGAGAGACCTGCCAACACAAGAACTTCCAGACACCCGCGCCAACGCGCGGGTGTCTGTGCATGTGCAGCACACTCTTCCAAAGCGGACGCTTACGGACTGCGTCAACGAACCTGCAGCACTGCATGCATCGCCGCGTACCAATCGGCGGTGGCACGCGATGTGGAAATTTTCAACTCGCGCGCGATCTCTTCGAAGGTCCGCGGCATGGTGCCGTCGAGACCAAAGTGGAGCGTCAATACGCGGCGGTGCTCTGGCGCGCACTTAGCGCTGGCCGTCAACCAGCCATCACCCGCGCACACCACCTGCCACCACGGAACACAACGCATGATCGCATCGTCAAGCGCGTTTGCATCATCTCCATTACTCGGCGCAAATTCCGGACCACCGCGCGCAATGGCGCGTTCCACCGCGTGCGCTGCCACATGCGCTGGATGCACGTCTTCAATCGCCACCGAGGAGTGTTCTCCAMACTCAAGCGCTGACGGGTGCACTTGGCGATGGAAATCGCGAACGCATTGCGCGCGCGGCGATTGCCAGCGCCGAATCCACCACTGCACGCGCCGCGCAAATACCAGATGCTCTATCGCGCGCTATGCAGGGATCAGCCAGCCTTGACCGCACTGCATTGGTGCGCGCTGCCGAACACTTTGACACCGCACTTGCGGTGAGCGGTGACTGGAAGACGTTTGCTATCGAAACACTCCCCGACGAACTTGCAGGTGCCGTGGATGGAACAGTCTTATCCACGCAACTGGTGCCAGAAATCGGTTGGATGGTGATTGGCGGCGCCGGCGCAAATCGCTACGACATGACCAAGATTGCCGCCGTATTTGATATCGCAGGCGACGATCGCTACGAATGGGGCGTAGGCGTTGTGGAAAGTCGGTTGGTGATTGACATGGCAGGAAACGACTCATATTCAGGGACGCGCGCAGCAGACGGCGCCGCGCCGCTTGCGGGCCCAGGTGGTGCCGCATGCGGCGTCTCGGTCATCGATGACTACGCTGGAAACGATCGCTACGAGTCCCCGCACAATGGTCTCGGTGCTGCGGTATTCGGCGTTGGCATGGTGGTCGATCGCGCTGGCGATGACACGTACGTGGGCGGAACATGGACCGTCGGCGCAGCGTTCGCTGGCATCGGCGCGGTCTGCGATCTTGGTGGCAGCGATCAGTATTCCTCAGAAATGTTCTCGCAAGGGTGCGGCGGACCGGGATCAGCAGCGCTGCTTCTGGACGCAAGTGGCAACGATCGATACCGCGCCGATGGAACAAGCCCCAGTGCGTACGAAACCCCCACGGTGCACGCGTCTTTCTCACAGGGTGTTGGATTTGGCTACCGAGCCGGCGCAGCAGGTGGCGTGGGCGCGCTGGTTGATATGGCCGGGAATGATCGCTACGAAGCGGGTGAGTTTGGTCAAGGCTGCGGCTACTACTTATCCATGGGCATCCTGCGGGATGATGGCGGCAATGACCTCTACTATGGAAATCGCTACGCGCAGGGCACTGCGGCGCACCAAGCCTTTGGAGTGCTCTTAGAACATGGTGGTGATGACATCTACTGGAGCATGACGGCCGCCGGTCAAGGCGCTGCATGGGACATGTCGGTGGCGGCGCTGGTGGATCGCGCTGGTGATGACCGCTATCAAGCGGACGGCCTCTCCCAGGGAGCCGCTGCGCAACAAGCGATCGGCATGCTGATTGATCTAGCGGGACGCGATGATTACCGTGCGGCCGGTGCGAGCCAAGGTGCGGCAGACAGTAACGCGTACCACTGGGACGCCTCGCGCTGCACCAGCCTGGGCGTGCTGCGCGACACGGAAGGGCCAAATCGATTCAGTGCTGGCGGCGCGGACGGCGAGCGGCGCCTCACCGGAAAGCCCGATGCAAAGGATGGAGTCAATCAGTGGGGCGTGTTCATCACTCGCTGAACCCGCAGCAACGCGGTCCGTACACTGCGCGCTATGACCAACGCGCAGGCCAATGCAACGCATCGCGGCACACGGATATCGGATGGCAACGCCGTCACTATGGTGACCCGACTGGCTCGCGTGGCACATCTCTTGTACCGCCGCTCCATGGCTGATGATTTACCCGCCATGGCTTCTGCGTTGGCATACAAGACACTCTTAGGGCTGATCCCAATTCTGATCGTGGTCACGTTGGTTGCCAAGACGTTGATGGGCGCGCAATTTGCCCCATTCGTTGCTGGTTTCATCAGTTCACTTGGTTTAGACAACATGCGCATCGTGCCGCCGACTGATGGCACTGCTGCACCAAGTGGCGCGGTGGCGCTGGGAACCTGGGTAGAAACCCTGGTCACCCAAGCTTCGGAGATTGACCTCAGTGCACTCGGCTGGGTGGGCGTCAGCGTGACCGTCCTCAGCGCCATCTGGCTGATGACCAGCATTGAATTGAGTTTCAATCGCGTCTTCCGTGCGCGACAAGGCCGAACCTGGATGCGCCGGTTCGTGCTGTACTGGTTTGTACTCACCGCGAGCCCGCTGCTCATTGCAGCTATTCCACTGCTTTCCGCGGTGCTGCATGGCGCGGGCACAACACCTGGCATTGGCTGGATCGTTGCACTGCTTGGCACGGTGTGGAATGTTGGGGTGCTCTGGGCGCTGCTACTGACGGTGTATTTGGTAGTGCCGGCCGCTCGTGTTCGACCACAATGCGCCGCCATCGGTGCCTTCTGCGCCAGCGTGGTGATCATTGGATTGAAAGGCATGCTGTCGGCATACTTTGAACACGCATTCGGTATGAGCAGACTGTACGGATCGCTTGGACTTGTTCCCGTATTTATGTTCTGGATGTGGGTGGTCTGGGTGACGGTGCTTGGCGGACTACAAGTTGCCGCGTTTGCACAGACGATTCGCGCGCGCGGGTTGGATGCGGGCTCGGGCGCTGACGATGATGCACACGCCGATCCAATGTTGGTCTTGGCGGTGATGGAACAAGCATCCACTTCATGGCGCGAAGGACGACCAGTCAACCGCGACAGTATTGCGGCGGAACTCCACATGGATGACCGGCTTTCCTCGGAGCTGCTGGAAGAATTGGTCCGGGGTGGATTCCTGCTGCACACCGACGGTGACGCCTATGCGCCAACCCGGCCGCCGGAAGACATTCGGCCCGACCAAGTCCTCAAGGCGACGTTTGCCCATTGCGCGGGCGAAGAAGGCGTGGAACGATCACGAATCGCCACCGCACTGCGCGCCGCGCAACTGGAAACCGCTAGCAAGATGCGTATTGGAGACCTTCGCGCCGAGCGCACCAGCCGATAGACTGCGGCTTCATGTCCTCGAAAGATGCCAAGATGGATTACGTTGAATTTACGCACCCAGGCGGCTGCCTGGTGGCCAAGATCATCACGCCCAGCGTGGGGCAAAATGAAGCCCCGTTGATTCGTGAGCAAGTGCTCGCGGAGTTCAGCAAAGCAACGCGCGGGCGTTACTTCATTCTTGATTTGTCACACGTGTCACTGGTCACCAGTTTGGGTCTCGGCATGTGTGTGGACCTGCGCAACTGCGCGGAGAAGGCCGGTTTGAAGCCCGCCGTCTTTGGACTGAACCGACACCTTCTTGACCTCTTTCGCTTGATGCGGATCGAGCGGCTCTTCAACATCCTGTCCACGCGGCAAGAGTTTGACTCCGCCATCGGGAAGTAGATCGATGCCTTTTACGGCCATGAATCGGATGAAACTCATGACGACCATGACGACCATCAAACCAATGAACCCCATGCAATCATCTGCATCGCTTCGCGCCCCGCGCGCCACGCGCATGACGGCTTGGGCTGGTATGGCAACCCTGGCTGCCTTGGCCATGGCGCCCACGGGCTGCTACCGCCATGTGGTGGGAACCTCCGGCGGCGCCGGGGCCGACAATTACGACGTGCAGGAACCCAACATCGAAAAGGGTGAGAGCGTCTGGTCAGAACCAAAACCCACCGAGAAGGTGCCGAACCGTTACACGGGCACCACACTGCAGAAAAACACGCGCCCGGCGCCACAGCCGCTCCCAACGAAGCTGCCGCCTCAGTAAAAGCCGGATTTACAGCGGCAACCGCAGCAAACGCCCCGCCCTTTCCCGCCTATCATTTCCGACCTACCTATGGGCATCGAAGCAGCACTCCCCGTCGACAGCATTCTCACCACCCAGTTACAGCGCGTGGTGAATTGGTCCCGCCGCTCCAGCGTTTGGCCAATGCCATTTGCTACCGCTTGTTGCGGCATTGAACTGATGGCCACGGCTTGCAGTCGATTTGACCTCGCGCGCTTTGGCGCCGAAGTGATGCGCTTCAGCCCGCGTCAGTGCGACTTGATGATCGTTGCTGGTCGCGTCAGCGTGAAGACCCTGCCAGTCTTGCAGCGGATCTACATGCAGATGGCGGAACCGAAGTGGGTGATCTCCATGGGCGCCTGCGCGAGCACTGGTGGTGTGTTTGATACCTACGCCGTAGTGCAGGGCGTTGACCAGTACTTGCCGGTTGATGTCTACATTCCAGGCTGCCCGCCACGACCAGAGATGCTCATTGAAGGCATCATGGCCATCCAGCGCGTGATCGACAACGATCAGATTCCGCGCGACCCAAACGGCAAGCGACTGCCTCTGCAGATTGCACTGCAGCCCAACTACCGCCCGCGCGTGCAGCCTGCGCCTGTCACGATCGGCGCGACCTAAGTCGACCAACTAAAGACGACCACCGCTGCCGGAGTGCTTCTTCAGACACTCCCGTTGCAGCGGAAATTTCTCGCCATTTGCGACCACGCAGGCGGTGCTGGATCAACTCAGCATCTTGCGGCCGCGTGCGCATGAGTTCATTCATGATGCCTACGAGCTCAGCGCGTTCATCATGCTGCGGCGGTTCCGTCCACGCTTCCGCAACGCCCGCAAATTTGGCCACTGTGGCTGCAAAGCGCGCCGCGCGACGTCGATGCCGAGCCACTGCTCGATTCACTACCTGAGCGACAAAGCTCCACGCCTCTGGCTTGCTTCGCATGGCAAAGGAGCCCTTCGCCGCCGCGTAGTCCACGCGCCGCAGCGTGGTGGAAAAGACGTCGTCGGCATCCACGCCGGGCGATCGACCCACTTCCGCGCCAATCTTTCGCCGCAGCGCTGATTCATTCTGCAGCATGAATTGTGCGATTTGCTCGCGCCCGGACGCATGTGAAACGTCTGGCGCAGAGTTCCCAATCGACCCGTCCGTGTTGTTCGGTTCCATACTCAAACTGTGCGATGCGCACTCGGACTACTCAAGGAGTATCGCCCGCGTAGGACATTCGAAGTTCTTATCGGGCTACTGAGTCGCCGGCTGCGCCCGTCGCCGGGGAAACTGCCGTGGTGGCTGCGGGGGCCGATGCCGATGTGCGCAACTTCAGCGCGAGCGCTACCACCACCACCTGCAATACCGCCGTTCCAAGCGTGGAAATGACCACCTGTGGCCGCGTCCAATCGCCGATCGTGAGATACAGGCACACGTTGGCGACGGCAAACAGACTCCACGTCAGTGCCGTGGCGCCGTCGGCTCGGCCGCGCCGTGCGATGGCAAACAACTTGACAACCGTGGCCGCCGGAAAGATCACTGTGGGGACCCAACCAACCATCGAAAGAATCTGCTGCAGTGATGATGGGTCAGTTTCGGTCATCGCAATGCTCCTGTGAAGTCCGAAATGCGCGCCATGCCCTTGCGGAGAAGCGCCTCCTCCGCTGCAAAGGTGATGCGAATGTGATCTGCGGCGCAGTCGCCAAAGTCGCCGCCCGGTACGAGCGCTACATGCGACTCAAGGAGCAACGCTTCAGCAAAGCTCTGCGCGTCGGTGATGGCGCGGCCACCGGCTGATGTCAATCCCTTACATGCTGCAATCGATGGGAACGAATAGAACGCGCCCGTGGAACGCACCGAACGAAAGCGCGGTATGGCGCGCACTAGTTCATCAACAACTGCCGCGCGCCGCGCAAACGCAACGCGCATTTCCTCAACCTGCGCGGTACTGCGCGGCGACAACGCCTCCACGATCGCTGGCATAAAGAACGCCGGAATATTGTTGGTCATCTGTCCCTGCAACTTGATGAGTTCTTGAATGAACCCACTGCTGCCGGGCGCACAGACGTATCCAATGCGCCAACCGGTCATGGCAAACGCCTTGCTCATCCCGTTCAGAGTGATGGTGCGTTCGGCCATGGCTGGCAGACTGCCCGGCGAGAAGTGCTGCAATCCAGGCTGAATTTCCGGATAAACCAGTTTCTCGTAAATCTCATCACTCACCAACACTGCGCTTGGATGACACGCGATCACCTCACAAAGGGCGCGAATTTCATCCGGGGTGTAAGTGATCCCGCACGGATTTGAGGGACTATTGAGGATCACCGCCACCGTTCGTGGCGTCATAGCAGCGGCCAATTCTTCAGGCAGCACTTTGAATCCGCGCTCCATGGTGCCTGCTACTTCAACGCATCGTCCACCAGCAAGTTCAATG
>NSIA01000065.1 GCA_002737585.1 Planctomycetaceae bacterium
GCGCCCTCCTTCTTGAGTGCCGCTGCGCGAGCAGCGACAGCCAGGGTGGAACTCTCTTTCATACGATGAACGCGCGAGGAAACCTTCATAAGGTCAACATCCTATAGCGCATAAATGCTGCTCGCTCAAGGCGTACACTCCCCAAATGCACTACGACGCCCACCAACCTGTACTAAGCGACCTTGAGGCGCGGATCACAACCATCCGCGACTCTCTTTAACTACCCAACAAAGGTCTTAGAGCGTGAACGACTGACAGCCAAGATGGAATCCCCGGAATTCTGGGGTGACCAACGTTCGGCACAGAAAACCATCGATCAACTGAAAATCGTGCGCACGCAGATTGAGCCGCTCGAGTTGGTGATGCGCAAATTTGAAGATGCCACCGTCGGCTATGAAATGGCCAAGGAAGGCAATGATGCCGAACTCCTTGCCGAAGTGGATGAATCAATCCACCAGATGGTTGCGGACATGGACAAAGTGGAGGCGCAGAGTCTGCTCTCTGAGAAGCACGACCATCGCAACTGCTTCATCACCATTCAGGCTGGCGTTGGCGGCACCGAAGCCAATGATTGGGCTGAAATGCTGGAGCGCATGTACCTGTATTGGTGGAACACCATGGGCTTCAAAATCGAAGAAATGCACCGACTTCCCGGCAGTGAAGTCGGGCTTGCCGAAGTGGTGTATCGCCTCAGCGGTCCGTTCGTCTACGGATATATGAACTGCGAGCGTGGCACGCACCGCCTCGCGCGCGTCAGCCCGTTCAATGCTGAAGGCAAACGACAGACCAGCTTTGCAACACTGGACGTCACTCCGGAGTTTGAAGACAACGGATTGACCATTCCGGACAAAGATCTGGAAATCATTGCCTTCGTCCGCGCCAGTGGACCGGGTGGACAGAACGTCAACAAGGTGGCAAGTGCCATCCGCGTCACCCACATTCCAACTGGCTTGCAAGTAGTGGCAAGTACGTTCCGCGATCAATTGCAGAACAAGGCGCAGGCGCTGGCAGTGATGCGTTCCAAGCTGGAAGCACTGGAAGAAGAGCGTCGTCAAGCCGAATTGGACGCCGCTGTGGGCGGCAAGGTGGACCGCGGCTGGGGCACGCAAATTCGTTCGTACGTGTTCTATGACAACCGTGTCAAAGACCACCGAACTGGCTTTGAAATGATGATCCCGCAGCGCGTCTTGGATGGCGACATCGGCGGATTCATTGACGCGGAATTGAAACGCCGCCGCGCTGAGCGTGAGGAAGCACCTGTATGAACCCGCGTCCCGCTGCTGACCGCGCCACGGGCTCGCGTTGGATATTGATAGGTGGATTGGCCGGTGGACTGTTCGGCGTTGCTGTGATGGCACGATTGATGCCACAGCACCGCATGATCGACTACCCAGGTGTGGACCAGGTGATTCGGTCGGTGAGCCCGATGGCCAATGCAGCACTGTTTCTGACCGGCGGGCTCTTAGGGTGGGCGGGTTCTATGGCTCGCAAGCGAAGCGCCCTGCTGCCCTTTCTTTCGGGGCTCTCATTCTCAGCGCTGATGGCGTTCGTACTGACGTTCTGGATGTATGCCGAAGCCAACGAGAGTGACGTGGGCCGCACCGACCTTGAGGGCAACCAGCAATCGATCGCCGCGGCACTTTATGCGTCGGTGGATGATCGACTTGCTGCGGCGGCACAACTGGGTGCACGATCTGGCGACGCCCCCAATGATGAGTGGCTCGCTGCCGCACGAACCTTTGAGGTTGACTTTCGTGGAACAATCGCGCTTGCGCTCCTGAATACCCAGGGAGAGATTGAACCAGGCTCAACCGTTCCACCGGAACAGGCTGATCGACTGAAATCCGACCTCGGAGGCATCGCCGCAGCTGCGCGCGCCGGCGACCGAGCAATGACTGCTCACGGAACGCATGTCATCATGGCCACGCCGGCATCCGGTGGTCGCGTGTTGGTGGCTATGGTGGATGCCACCGCCCTTGTGCAGCCCATCAGCGCTGGAATTGCACCTGACCTTGCGCTAACGGTCAACATCAGCGGCCCAGGAAGTGAACGGGTCATCATCGAAAGTTCGGCGCAGGGAGTGGCCATTCTTGAGCCTCCGGCTGAGTGCACCTTCGGAACCGCTGGACTGCTGTGGACTGTGCAACTACGCCCAACCAGCGGATGGATTGATAGCCATCATCACCGCGCCAACACCATTATCTTGCTGCTTGGAGCGATTGCGTCGTTTGCGTGTGCCCTTGCGATTCGTTCACTATCCACAGAAGTCAGCGCGCGCGCTGCCCGGGAATTTGCGGATCGTGCGGCGCAGGGCGCTTCGGCACGCGCGCGTATCAGCGCACATGCGCGCGACGCTATTTCTCAAGAAGCGAGCCATGTGATTCGGGCACGCCTTCGTGAGACCGCGCGCGCACTTGACGCTGCCACTGATTCGCGCGGCAATGATGCCTCACGCGCCGAAGCGCTGCAGCGGATTGGTGCCAGCCTCACCCACGCGGAAACTGAAGTGGCCGCCTTGCTTGAAGCAACGCCGCACACCCGAGTAGTACAGGCCGAACACGCTGCGGAGATTGACCACCATTACGCCTCGGCGGTATTGGAGTTTCCCGGCGGGCCAACGGTTTCGCTCAGCGAGCCCGTCTCCGCGGAAACCATGGCACAGATTCAGCGTGAGCTGGGGTCAAGCACATTTGCCGTCATCACCAGCGACAATCCGATGAGTATTCCCGGATCACCGCACGCCAACATGTTGCGGCGCAGCGTTCTTGCACTGGAATTGCGCAATGCGAAGTTGGTGCATCGGCCCGTGATCGGCCGGAGTGCGGACGGCAAATGGTCCGAGAATGGCTTTGCGATATCTGCAAGTATTGGAGAAGCAGACGCATTGTCAGAAATTCACGGACAGCGTGCGTACTACTGGTTCAATGGTTCATACTTTCTGATTCACGGTATGACCGCCGATCATGGCGCCATACGCCTCCCACGCACGCCCTCCGCATCGCCCGAGACATGAAGACGGACATCCATGCTGAATCGATCTTGCATCAGGTTGCCGCGGGTACGCCCGGCGCCATGGATGCATGCATGGAGAAATTCAGCGGACTGGTGTGGTCACTGACACGGCAGCTCTCATTCGCTGGGTCCGATGCAGATGACGCTGTGCAAGAGATCTTTATCGATATCTGGAAGAGCGCCGTTCGGTTTGACCCGGCAATTGCCAGCGAATCAACGTTCGTGGCGATGATTGCTCGACGAAGGCTGATCGATCGCGGACGGCGGCGGCAGCGGCGGCTCGATTCAACTTCGTTACCCGATGCGATGGCGCCGGAGGCGGAGCCGATCCCTGATATGCCAGAGCGAACCGAAGAAGCGAGCCGCGCCACGGTCGCTTTGGGGAAATTGCGGCCTGAGCAACAGCGCGTTCTGCAACTTGCCATCTACCACGGTTGCTCGCATGAAGAGATTGCGCGCTGCACCGGACTGCCGCTGGGAACGGTCAAGACCCATGCACGCCGCGGCTTGATACGGCTGCGCGAAATCTTGGAATCCGAAGGCGCGCTTCAGCCGGCGCGTCCGGA
The DNA here is from genome assembly GCA_002737585.1 of Planctomycetaceae bacterium. Lineage (GTDB taxonomy): Bacteria > Planctomycetota > Phycisphaerae > Phycisphaerales > SM1A02 > UBA966. The sequence continues at coordinate 3,579 of NSIA01000065.1, forward strand.
CGCCCCGGACGTGGCGAAAGTTGCTGATCAAGCAACCGATCGCCGCAAAAAGCCTCAATAACTCCGTAAAGACAGCACTCCGCGCCCAACGCGCGCTGTCCGCGCGGGTAAAACTTCACCTCTTCACATGTTGACCTCCCACCTTTCCGCGATCGTCGCGGCCGCGCTCAGCGCCGGCCCAACCACCACGCCCGATGCCTCCATGCTTCGCTACCCGGATAT
>NSIA01000067.1 GCA_002737585.1 Planctomycetaceae bacterium
CGCGAGACCGATTCCGCCCTTCTTGCCCTTGCCCGCCTTGGCGTCCGCGCCAGCGTTGGCTTCTGCGCCCGCCTTACCTTCCGCGCCAGCCTTGGCTGCCGCGCCCGTCTTCGGCTTCGGATCGATGAATGTCAGACGCAATGCGGACGACCATATCGTCTGCGCGCCATCGCCTGCTTCCACATTGCCCGTCGCCACCAGCGTGCGCGGTTGCGCCTCGCCCGCGGCGTTCGGTGAGAGCGCCACCTCCACGCGGTCAGCGGCAAACTGCCCGCCCGAGGCACCAAGCGATCGCGCCTTTACTCCACCCGAAGCAACGATCCGGCGCGGCACATCCTTCTTACCAACCGGCAGCGCTTCAATAGAAAGCTGCGCTGTCTGCAATTCCATATCAGCGCTCCGAACATCCACAGCGCCCACAAACTCTGCGCCACGGAAAGTGCCTTCCGTATTGCCAGTTCCGGGCGCCAATATCAACGCCATGCTGGTGCCCCAGGTCACACTCAGCGGCTTCTTGCCAGCACCGCCCATGACGATGTTTCCCGGGCCATCGCTGGCACCGCGACCAGTTGAACGATCCAGCGTGAAGTGCTTTGCATTGAGAGCAAAATCCGGCGTCACAACCGCAGCGGGTTCCTCCAGCGTTCCAACCAGCTCCACGCGATCAACCTTTGATTCAACCGTGACACGCTGCGCAGTGATCACCGCTTCGCTGCGGGAATCCTCAATGCGCGCGGGCTTTCCATTCACAACCATGCGAACGGCATCCGGCTGACTGAGTACGGGCGTCCCCTCCGGCGCAGGAGCCATCACCAGGCGCCCCTTGAATGCCACCGTCACCACGTCCTGGTCATCATCCGCCGGTACCGATGCAATCGCCAACGCCAACAACTGCTGCGCCGGCGTCCCCGACACCGCCAGCATCGGAAACGGCTCACGTGGCGGACCGAACGGATCGCGCTGTGCCATTCCGATTCCTGAACCACCACGCATGATGAAGTACGCATCAACACGGTCGCCACGGACAACGGTGCGCCGATCTGTTTCGTTGGAGACGATCTCCACATCGTCATACATGGTGAGTAAGAAGAGCCGTGGCTCCGCTGCCGCACTGGCCGCCTTCTTCCCGCCCGACTTGCCCGCGACCGCCGGTTTCGCAGCGTCTGCCGGTTTGCCCGCCACTGCAGGTTTCGCCGCATCCGCCGGCTTCCCCGCCGCCACTGCCTTCCCCGCATCCGCCGGTTTCTCCGCAACGGCAGGCTGCGCAGCACCACTTGCAGGCACAGCCCCACCCGCAACCTTCTCCGCCTCCGCCTTCTTCTTGGCATCACCGCGCTTCTTCTGCTGCGCCTCAATCGCCGCGCGCGAAATCCGCACCGGAGCCAATGCACGATCAACCACCAGCCGCTCCAACGTCTTGCCATCAGCAGCAAGCGTCAGCGAAAGTCCTTCGCCATCAAAGGTGATCACCTCACCCGCAATGCGCACTTGACGATCGCAGCGAATCTCGCCGCTCGCTTGGTCAAAGCTCGCTTCCGGACTTTCAACAGTGACATCGGGCGCATCATTCTTCAGGTCAACCGGCTTGCCATCGCGCGGTCGAAAGATTCTGATCACCACATTGCCAGACAGCTTGCCGCTTTCCAGTGCACGTTTCGGTACGCGCGCCGTCATGGCATCAGCACGCATGGTCACAATGCGACCACCATCGCCGTACAACACCGCGCGCGGATCCGTCATCGCCAAGCGCTTGTCCGGCAACGGATCGATGCGCGATGCCGTGTATTGCTGCTTCAGATTCCCCTGCGCGTCGGCCACCTGCACCCAAGCGCCGCGCTCCAATTTCACGGACTCCTGCGAACCAAACTTCGCACCGGTGCCCTCGCGTTCTTGATCAGTGAGTGGCGAAGGCGCAACCAATTCCGCCACCGGACGTGGCCGCGTCTTGATTGGTCGCTGATCACTTGGCCTTCGTTGGTCAACAACCCAAGCGACTACCACCAACGAAAGCGAAAGCGCCACTGCAACCGCCGTCCAAATGTACGGACGTCGCCGCCGACGCTGCCATTCGTGATCAGGTGCTTTGGGGCTGCTGTTGCTCATGTTGCACACCGCCCGAACCTGCCCGTATGTCGGGCGCGGATGGGGAATCGAACATGGCGAGCGCTTCGTTCCATCGATTCTGGGTTCGCAGCAAGTGCTCCACTACCTCGCGCACCGCGCCGTGGCCACCGCAAGCAGTGGTCACAAAGCTTGCAACCGCGCGCACTTCGGCGGCAGCATCATGCACCGCCACAGGGTAGCCGCAGGCGCGCATTGCCGGAAGATCCGGCAGATCATCACCAACGAACGCCACCGCGGAGAGCGGAACGCCGCACGCGTTCGCTGCATCGCGGATGTCATCAAATTTATTCTTGCTCCCGGAGTACAGGTGGCGAACGCCGAGTTCTTCAAGCCGGTGCCGGACTGCAAGCCCGGACCGACCAGTGATCACCGCGACCTCGCCACCAAGACGCTTCCACAGGGAAATGCCAAGCCCATCCCGCACGTTGAATCGCTTGGTCTCATGACCAAGGTCGTCAAGTTGAACAGTACCGTCGGTGAGAACGCCGTCAACATCAAGACAGAGCAGGCGGATCGAGGCCGCCCGCACGGTCACTTCGTTGCGCCAGCGCCAGCACCCTGCAGCGCCTTGAGACGCTTATGCAGTCGGCTCTTGCGGCGTGAAACGGTGTTCTTGTGCAGGGTGGACGTCGACGCGACCTTATCAAGGACGGCGACGGTCTTGCTGAACGCAGCCTCGGCGCCCTTCACATCACGGTCATGGACCGCTGTGAGGAAGGCCTTGACCTGATCCTTGACCTGGCGCTTACGCCAGTTGTTCAGGGCGTTGCGCTTGACGTTCTGACGGACGCGTTTCTTTGCTGACTCAGTATTCGGCACAGGGGGTTCCTTGGACAGTTACGAATCGGGCAGTATGCCAAGAATTGCCCATTCACGCAACCCATCCCCCCACTGCCAATAAGTACAGGGCGCCCCCGCTTCGGGAAGCGCCCCCCGGAGCCCTGAATCGATGGCCCTTGGAACGATGTTGGTCCAATCTGGTGTTTTGGCCGCCGAACGCCTCGCTGAGGCGGTTCGAGAGCAACTTCGTAGCGGCGATCGACTGGACCAAGTCCTGGTCCGACTGGGGTTCGTGCACCGCTCTGACCTGCTGCGCACGTTCTCGGAACGCCTGCACCTTCCCATCATCGATCTGACCGAAGCAGTCCCCGACGCCGCCACGTTGCGACTGCTTCCCCCAAAGGTGATCTTCAAACTGCGTTGCGCCCCCGTCTCACGCGCCAACGGAACGCTGCGCGTTGCTACCAGTGACCCCACTGACCTGGCAAGCTTTGATGAACTGCGCATCGTCACTGGTCACGCCATTGAACTGGTGCTTGCCGATGAGGAAGACCTACAGAAATACATTCGTCAACACTACGGCGTTGCAGGCGACACGCTGGACGCGCTCGGCGGCGGGCACAGCGGTGCTGAACTTGAACACGCCAGCCTCGACACTGATGAGACCGCGCAAGCGCAAGAAGCCAGCGTGGTGCGCCTCGTCAATGATCTCCTTGTTGAAGCCGTGCGCGAACGCGCCACCGATGTTCACATCGAGCCGTACGAACAAGACCTCGCCATCCGCTACCGGATCGACGGTGTGCTGGTAGATGCTGGCGTACCGCCCACGGTGCGTCGATTCCGCAACGCCATCGTCAGTCGCTTGAAGATCATGGCGAACCTGAACATCGCCGAGAAGCGCCGGCCGCAAGACGGCCGAATTTCCCTACGAATCAAGGGCCAAGAGCATGACCTGCGCGTCAGCGTGATCCCCATGCTCTTTGGTGAAGGCGTGGTGTTGCGCATCCTTTCCAAGAGCGCCGTACTCACCGGGCTCAGCGATCTTGGCATGCCCACCGGCATTGAAACTCGTTGGAACGCGCTGATTGAACGTCCACACGGAATCATGCTGGTCACTGGCCCAACCGGAAGTGGAAAGTCCACCACGTTGTATGCATCGCTGCGCCGCATCGTCACGCCGGAAGTGAAAGCCATCACCGTGGAAGATCCAGTGGAGTACCACGTTGCTGGCGTCAATCAAATTCAGGTGAGCCATCAAGTGGGCCTGGACTTTGCTGCCGGCCTGCGCGCCATCTTGCGCCACGATCCAGACGTAGTGATGATTGGCGAAATCCGCGACAAGGAAACCGCCGACGCCGCCGTGCAAGCCTCGCTCACTGGACACTTGGTGTTCAGCACGCTGCACACCAACGACAGCGCCGGCGCCGCCACACGACTGCTTGATATGGGCGTGGAGCCCTTCTTGGTGGCAAGCACCGTGGAAGGCATTCTGGCGCAGCGCTTGGTGCGTCGCGTGTGCATTCACTGCGTGGAGCGCATCACGCCCAAACACGCGGATCTGCCGCCCGACTTTGGAGCGGTGCCCCCCGAAGGCATTCCGCGCGCCGTCGGCTGCCGGGAATGCCGCGGAACCGGCTACCGCGGCCGGGTGGGTATTTATGAACTCCTGACCACCACCGAAGCCACCCGGGAACTGGTGATGACCCGTGCCAGCAGCGGAAGAATTGTGGAATCCGCCCTGCGATCTGGTGATCTTGCACTCCTGCGGGTGGACGCCCTGGAAAAAGTCCGGGCTGGGTTAACCACCCTTGACGAAGCCCTGCAGACCACGCGGGCCTAAGTTTCCTGAAGCAATGTCCACACTGAAACTCCGCGAGCGCAACTCCCCCGCCGTTCGCTCCGTACTCATCACTTGACGCGGAGCCCCGGTTTCCGGACACTGCGCGTTCTCAAGGGTTTCGGCCGACGCCGCGCCCATAGTGATGTTCACCTGCCACGGCCTGTTGGAGGTTCGTAAGACATGAATCAGCGCACGACCGGCCTTGTTGTCGGCCTCGTCATCTTCGTCATCCTGACCGTTGGCCTCTTGGCCTCGACCATCTACTTCAACATCGAAATGAACGATGCGAAGGTGAAGGCGAAGGAATCAAGCGACACCGCCCGGGCCGCCCAAGCGAAGGAAGGCAAGATCAAGACTGCCTACAGCTCGCTCACCAGCTTTGTCACTGGTGATCCAAGCCAGTCCGCCGACAGCCCGGTGGAGGACATCAAGAAGTCCCTCGGCGCTGAGGGCGTCACCAGCCTGAAGATTGAGTTGGAGACGCTGCGCAGCCGCACCGAACAACTCAGCCAAGACAACGCCAACCTCAAGAAGCAAATGGCCGCTTCGCAGTCCGATGCCACCGCATCACGCGACGAAGCCAAGAAGGCCACTGAAGGCGCACAAGCCGCAAGCAAGCGCGTTGAAGGCGATATCGCCACGTACCGCACCTCCAGCCAGAAGTACGGCGACGACGTGAAGGACACGGTTGCCACCGTCAAGAAGTACCAAGACGACATGGACCAGCGCCATCGCAATGAGATGGCTGACCTGCAGGGTCAAATCGACAACGTTTCCAGCTCACGTGCCGAATTGTCCGGCAAGGTTGAAGTGCTGCAGAAGACCGTTGACCAGTACCGCGTCAAGCCTGAGAACGCGGCATCACTTGCTGATGGACGCGTGATTGATGTCACCGGCCAGAACGGCGAGATCTTCATCTCCATCGGCTCCAAGCAGCGCGTGCAGCCTGGCATGACCTTTGATGTGTACGACAGTCCAAGCGCCATTCAATACAACCCAAGTACCGGCGACCTCATCCCCGGCAAGGCACGCGTGCAGGTGCTGAAGGTGGAAGAGAACACATCCACCGCGCGCGTGATTCCTGAGAACACCCGCTACGCGCCGCGCCCGCGCCCCATCGTCAAGGACGATGTGATTGCCAACGTCATCTTCAGCC
>NSIA01000068.1 GCA_002737585.1 Planctomycetaceae bacterium
TGCTCAACTGGAACCGCATGCAAGTCCTGACCAACGAGGGGCGCTGACCGCGCGCTATGGCCAAAGCCCGGCGCAAACGCACGGGGCCAGTCCAGGTAGGCATCTATCTGCTGCAGTACTTGGCAGCGCGATCGTTCGCGTGGCTGTTTGGTGTCTTTCCTCCTGAGCAGAACCTGCGCACCGCTGAAACGGTAGCGGACATCTGGGCGCGGTTCAATCCGGAACGCGTGGCGCGTGCCACCGGCAATGTGCGTCGCGCGTTTCCCAACTTGTCTAACGAAGAGTGCGTGGAGCTTGCCAAAGCCAGCGTGCGCTACATGTTCCGCACCTACATGGTTGATGCGTTTCAATTGCCACGCGTGGTGACTGAAGAATCCTGGCAGCGCCATGTTGACCTGAGTAACGCGCGGCCCGGTACCAAGCTCATGATCGGCGAACGTCCCGCCATCTTCCTTGGGCCACATGCTGGCAATTGGGAACTGCTGGGGTTCTTCCCCACACTGATGGGCTTTCGAATGCATGCCTTGGCACGCCCGCTCGACAATCCGTTCATCTGGCAGTGGGCCATCGGATTGCGCGAAAACCGGGGTATGAAGATCATCACCAAGTTTGGAGCCACGGAAGAACTGCAGTCCATCATTCACAATGGCGGCCGCATTGCCTTCATTGCCGACCAGAGTGCAGGACCGGATGGAATCTTTGTGCCTTATTTTGGGCAGATGGCCAGTGCCTACAAGTCGATCGCGCTGCTTGCCATGCGCTATGACCTGCCCGTGGCCGTCGGTGTGGCGCTGCGTACCGGCAATGGATTCAACTTCGAGATTCACACCATTGACATCATTCAACCGGAAGACTGGCGCGACCATGAAGATCCCGTCTTCTACATCACCGCGCGCTATACGCATGCCATGGAGCGCGCCATCATGCGCGCACCGGACCAGTATCTATGGATTCATCGCCGCTGGCGCGCTCGCCCCAAGTGGGAACGCGATGGCAAGCCACTTCCGGAGCGAATCAAGACCAAGTTGCGCACCTTGCCCTGGATGGACGAGGCCATGATCGAACGTATCAGCGCCGACACGGATCAACGGGTGAAGGAACGATCGAGCGGTGCAGCGTGAGTAGCCCTGCTTCGCAATCCACACCGCTGCCGGTGGCACGTTTAGAAGGCATCCGGCTCTTGGTGGTGGACGATGATCCGGACATTCGAGCCGCCATGTGTATTGCCCTGCGCGCGGAGAAGGCGGTCATCGATGAGGTGGCGGATGGAAGCATGGCGCTGCATCACCTGTTGTCGGCTCGCCCGGACGCGGCGGTGCTTGATTTGATGCTTCCGGGACAGTCGGGATTTACCGTCCTGGAGCGTTGTCGCGCCCTGCTGCCGCCGGTGCCGGTGGTGATGGTCACCGCCAATCAGGGCCGTCGCCACGCGGCATTGGCGGAATCGTTGGGCGCTTCTGCCTATTTGGTCAAACCGGTACCGCTCAGTCGCCTGGTGGATGCCGTCTGTCGCGCACTTGGGCGCTGACCCTGACAGGGAGCGATGATTGCGCTATCTTCTGCCGTCCCCCATGTCTCGTCGCCAATTTGTCATCCTCAGCAGAGAGCCAGCCACAAGCGGCGATATGCCCGCGCTCGGCTCGCGTTCCGACGTGACCGCTGGCCTGGCACATTGCAACACTGGTCCAGAGGCTGCCGGCGGCGACACCCTGTACGGACCCGGCTTGGAACTTCAATTGCCACTCAATCAGGATCCGGTTCGGCAGATGGTGTTGACCATCTCCGATGACGACATCGCTTGGATCATGATCATGCGCATCGCCCGGGAATTTGGTTGGAAGATCTTGGACACCGAGAGCGGTCGCGAGTTTCAAGCCTAAGGCTGTTCAATACGAAGCGTTGGTATGACACACAAGCGCGCCCACTCGGGCGCGCTCATTTCAATCCAATACTTCAGCATCAATGTTCGCCTGCTCACCAGCAAGGCGCTTCTCCACATAGCGGCGCACCCAGTTCTCCCAGGTCTTTCCTGCGGCGGTGTCTTTACCAGTGAACTCCAAGCGTGCAATCTGCTGGTAGGAGATCGATCGCTTCTCGCCGCCGCCGGCTTCCATGACCCGCACGAACGAATCCGCAATGGTGGCGCCGATGCGTCGATCAAAGATGTAGCACTCCACGCGCGCACCGTCGGTGAGCGTCAGCGTGATGTCGCCGCGATACTCAAAGGCTTCATCGAACGCGCGCTTGCGCTCGGACTCCGGAACGGCGGCCAGGTCAATGGCTGCACCTTGGGCAAACGGGTGCGCGGCGGAATGGCCGTTATCTGCTGTAGCTGTCACTGAGTGTCTTTCGGATGAGTGCGAGCGACGGTGCGGCTGGCCGCACGGGCGGACTCCGCGGCGGCACACAGGTGCTCGTCAAGCTCACGAATCAGGGTTCGAGTCTGCTCGATGGCGGATTCAAGGGAGGTCTTCCCAAGAACGTGGCGCATGGGGTCCAAGCGCTTGGCGGCCTCAAGCCGAAGGTCAAGCGACTTGCTCTCGGCTTCCAGGGTTTCCAGGAGGGCGCACGCCTGCCGGAGTGCCACCAAACGGACGTCATCTGCGGCGATGACGCCCAGTGCGGCGGTGCCGGAGAGCCGGAGTTCGGCTGCGGAGGGATACACAGCCGCGGCTGCAGGGCAAGCCGGGGCGGCATCACGGAGAGAAGGTCGAGTCGGGGTGGCGAAATCCATGCGAGAAGAACCACAGGCGGGAGCCGCAACAAGCGCGGCTGGGGGCGAGCCACCGTCCGTGGCGGCTCATCGAAAGTTAATCATACCCATCCTCGGCAGGAACATGTCCCTGAAACGACCCGATAACATTCCCAAATCATGAAGTACCTCGTTACAGGCGCTGCTGGCTACATCGGATCGCACACCGTCCGTGAATTACTTGCGCGTGGCGCCACCCGCGTGGTTGCCGTGGACTCCTTGGCGCGCGGTCATCAGGGTGCCATCGATGCCCTGAGCACCGTTGCCCAGGGCCGCTTGCGCTTTGCAAAGCTCGATCTGCGCGAACGCGCCCCGCTTGCCGCGCTGCTCGCCGAGGAGCGCCCCGATGCAGTGCTGCACTTCGCCGCCTACACGCTGGTTGGTGAGTCCGTGGCGCAACCCGCCATGTACTGGAGCTGCGGCGTTGGTGGCACCAGCAGCCTGCTGGAAGCCATGCGCGCGGCCGGCACAGAACGAATGGTCTTCTCCTCCACGGCTGCCACGTACGGAGCACCGGAGCAGATGCCCATCTCTGAGCAAACACCGCAGCGACCGGTGAACCCCTACGGCGCCAGCAAACTGGCCTGCGAGTGCATGATCCGAGAGGAAGTGGAGGCCGCACGCAAAGATGGTCGCGCGTTTGGGGCAACCATGCTGCGTTACTTCAATGTGGCAGGTTCTGCATCAGACGGATTGCTTGGCGAAGATCATGATCCGGAGACGCACTTGGTTCCGTCTGCACTGCAAGCGGCCATTGGTTTGCGCCCTGCACTGCAACTCTTTGGAACTGACTATCCAACGCCTGACGGCACATGCATCCGCGACTACGTGCACGTTGAAGATTTGGCATGCGCCCACGTGGATGCACTGCACGCACTCAAGTCACATGCATGCGAGGCGTACAACGTTGGCATTGGTCATGGCTTCAGCGTGCGCGAAGTGTTTGCTGAATGCGAACGCGTTGTCGGCCGCGCTATTCCAGTGACGGTAGCAGCGCGACGCGATGGCGATCCGCCGGAATTAGTTTCTGACCCAACACGCATCATGCGTGAATTGAAGTGGTCACCGCGGCATCGAACGCTTGCTCCGATGGTGGAGAGCGCATGGAAATGGATGCAAGCGCATCCGCAGGGTTACCGCAGCTGAGTCACATACCGAAGCTGAGGCCGACCCAGATGCCAAGATTGTCGCGGCCTGGGTTGTCGGCGTAGGTCTGCGCGTTCGAGATGTGGTACCAGCGCGCCGACATGTACAGCCGCGTGTTCTCAGCAACTTCAATGGTGGCACCTGCCCCGATACTTGGAGTGAAGTTGAACTCCGAGCCATCACTGGGCACTGAAGCGGTGGAACCCATCACACCGCAGCCAATACTGCCAAAGAGCGACCAGGTTTCCCGGGCCAGAAAGTGCCAGCGCGCTTCCAGGTCGATGCCGTACATGCCGGCATCCTGACCAGGCTGTGAGACGTAACCACCGGTTCCGTACAGGGCTAATTCTGCATTGTCCACAAAGAACCACGCCGCACCGATTCGGCCTTGCAATTCGTTGGCATCCTGAAAGTCCCCCATCCATTCGCCTTCAAAGTTCAAACGCCAGGAATCCTTGGCGCCGAAGCGCGGTGTGGTGACAGCGGTCACTGTGGGCGCGGCTGCGGTGGCGGGAGTGGCGGGAGTAGCGGGAGTGACCTGAGTGGCCTGAGTGGTAGATTCAAGCGGTGCTTGGGTTGGCAGCACCGCTGGCTTGGACGCGTCGGATGCCGCGGGCGCAATGAGCGGGTCGTCAGATGTTGACGGCGGCACCGTGAGCGGCGCACCGGCCGGCTGCCATGCATACGCGGGCTGCAAGGCGTAAAGCGAGAGCGCATCCAGCGCGCCCTGCTCTGCTGCATGTGCGTGGATAGACGCGGTTGTAGCGGCGGCAGTGCCCAGCGTGCGGATCATGCAACAAGCGAAGCGATGGCCGTTCATGCGTGCATTATGTGGGTGACGCTGCGAGCGTGCAGGCGAGTGCGTACGTTTCACATGCGGCGCGTGCGTGATGAGTTCTAAAAGCACCACCGTCGGACGCTCCGACACGTCCGACGGTGGCAGTTCGACGGCCTCGCACGAAGCGAGAACGCGAAGAAGATTGGGTGCTGACCCCCCAGAGGTCAGATGCGTAGTATCGTCCCAACGGCCGGTGGATCAATGCAGAACACCCCTAGAAACCCTGCGATTTTCACGAAGTTTGTGTGTCCGGAAATCCGGCGCGCCGTGCACCCCCTTCCATGACTCCGTAACCGCCATTGGGCGGTCGCCCGCCCCCGGTGGGAGATAACTTCGGGTGACCGTTTTGCAGATTTTGGGGGTGGTCGGCCCGGTTGTCCGGGGGGTCGCCCAGGGCTTGTCCGGGGCTCGCCCATGCCTTGTCCGGGGCTCGCCCACTGGTCATTCGCGGGTCGTTCGCGGGTCATTCGCAGTTCGTTCGCGGGTCATTCGCCGGTCCCACGTTCACCACGAACAGATCCAGTCAGGGATTACTCTGACTTGCAGGCTTCTTCTTTTTCTTCGCTTCAGGTGTTGCAGTCGGCGCTGGTGGCGGAGCGTCCGGCGCAACCACTGGCATCGCCTCAACAAAGCGTTGCGCTGCCTCAGCACGGTGCCGCAATGACGCGTTGGCATCATCATCTGGAACCAATTCAAAGTGCCAATGTTCTAATCGATGGATGTCGGTAGGAACCATTTCTGCCACCAAATCAGCGCCCATGAAGTCCCACACGGGCATGTCGGAGTCACCGGAACCGGCAACCGATTCATACCCAGCGAGTTTGAGGCGGACGTCATACGTTCCGTCAAAGGTGAACTCAATACGAGTGGGGGTTCGACCAATTTCACGGCCATTGAGCGTGAGAAGCGCGCCCGGAGGCGTAGATGTCACCTCAATCTCACGCCGAACGCAGCCCGCGGCCAGCGCCAGTGCGGCGAGCGCAAGTGCGGCGCAAGCCAGCACCCCGCGTGGGGCAATCATCCCGGAATGAGCTGTGGGCATCAAGCGCATGCGGTGAGTGTAATACACTTCTGGAATGCCGCTCCTAGAAGTCCATGGGCTTGTGAAGAGTTACAACGGTCGACGAGTCGTCGATGATGTGGCATTCACTGTGGCCGAAGGTGAAATTGTTGGTCTGCTTGGACGCAACGGTGCGGGCAAGACCACCAGCTTTCGCATGACGATCGGCATGATCACACCGGAAGCCGGGCAAGTGACCTTCAACGGCAAAGACGTGACCATGCTGCCGATGTACCGACATGCCCTTTCCGGCATGGGGTATTTGGCGCAGGAGCCGTCCGTGTTCCAGCGCCTTTCGTGCCAGGACAATTTGCTGGCGGTGTTGGAGCTGCAGGCGATGACCAAGGTGGAACGCAAGGCGCGGGCCGCGCAACTCTTGGCACAGTTTCACTTGGAACACAAAGCCGGCGAAGAAGCGCGCACCTGCTCTGGCGGTGAGCGACGCCGTTTGGAAATTGCACGCGCGCTGATCAATCGTCCAAAGATCCTGATGCTTGATGAGCCGTTCGCGGCTGTTGATCCGCACACCGTTGAAGACCTGCAAGAGGAAGTGCGCAAACTCACCTCTGAGGGAATTTCCGTGTTGGTCACCGATCACAACGTGCAGCAGACGCTGCGCATTTGCGACCGCGCCTACATCATCCATGAGGGGCGCAATCTGAAGGACGGCGATCCAAAGATGATCATCAATGATCCAGCGGTGCGCAATGCATACCTTGCTAGCACCTTCCGCGGCGATGAGTTCGACTGACCAACTCAGACGGAACGCATATCAACTTGATTTATGAGGAAGCGGCTTCGCCGATGCGGCGCGCCCGTACCCGCAGTACGGCGGTGGGCGAAGCCTCTGCCACCTCAAAGCGTGTGCCGTGCGCTTCAAATGCGTCGCCTGCCTTGGGGATTGACCCAAAGTGCTCAAGGACAAATCCGGCCACGGTCTCGTAGCCATCGTCTTCAGGAATCTCTGTGCCGAGCGCGCTGTTGATGTCAGCAATGGCAACACGGCCGCTTGCTTCAAATGAGCCATCTTCCAGGGTTCGCACCACGGGCTGGATATCAGTGATGGGCTCATGCTCATCGCGGATTTCGCCCACCAGCTCTTCAATGATGTCTTCAATGGTGACGATGCCGGCGGTACCGCCAAATTCATCAACCACCACGGCAAAGTGCACCTTGGACTGCTGGAAGTCACGTAACTGTTCGCGCAGTGGCTTTGACTCCGGAACACGCTGCGGCGCGCGAAGGAATGGCCGCAGGCGGAATTCAGTGGCAGGGACACCAAGCAGCGAGACCAGGTCCTTCACATAAAGGATGCCTTCCACATGATCCAGGCTGCCGCGGTACACGGGAATGCGCGAATGACCGGAGTGACGCGCAAACTCACGGATGGAGGCCAGGTCATCGGTGTAGGCAATGCCTTCAATGGCGGGCCGCGGCGTCATGATGGAGCCAACCGTGGTGTCACCAAACTCCATGGCGTTCTCAAGAATGGTGGCAGCTTGCTCATCAATATGGCCTTGCCGCTGCGTGTCCTCGATTGCACTGACCAGCTCTTCTTCGCCGCGCGCTTCGTCGGTACCGGAACCAGTGATCCGCCCAACTGCGCCGTCCACCACATCCGCAATCGCGCGCACCGGTGCAAGTAGCACATAGATGAGGCGAAGGAACGGCAGCGACGAAACGATCACCCCCGCTGGGTCATGACGCGCAAACGCGCCCGCCACTGCGGTGGACAGTAGCCACAGAGCAATCAATGCAACCAGCCATGCCAGAGCCAATCGGCCAGCAGTGAGCGGTTCAGCAAAACCAGCAACGATGGCAATCACCAGCACCGCAAAGGCAAGGCGGCCAGCAGTGCGCGCAAATGACACTGCCCATTCAACCTGCTCTAACTTGCCGAAACACCACCGACCGCGCGCAAGGCGGCCGCGCTCTTCCAGTTCACGTTCCAGGGCTGATTCGCTCACTTGTAGCAATGAACGGCTCAATGCCGCCAAGATGCTGACAATCACCAACATCGCGATAGCTGCAATAGTTAAGGAAAGCGTCACTTGGCACCGCCCTCAAAGAGTCGCCCGAAGCCGGCTGCTTCCAGGATGCGATCTTCTTCGGCGTGCATGCGCGCGTACGAATCATCATCGCGGTCATCGTGACCAGCGGCATGCAGCAATCCATGCAGCGCGTAGAGAAGAATCTCGCCGCGGGTTCCGTGCGGCGCATTGGCCGAAGCAGCAGATCCATCGTTCTGCGCAGCACCCTGCCCACGCCGCGCCGCTTCGTCTACGCAGATAGCAATATCAACATCCACTGCCTCACCGGGCGCGTTCTGCGCGAAGGTCAGTACATCAGTGGTGGAATCAAGCCCCATGTGTCGCGCGTGCAACATGCACATGCGGTCGTCATGCACCAGTTCGATCGCGGCGCGCGTGACAGGGAAACCAAGCAGCGGAACGATTCGTTCAAYGGCTGCGGCAAGCCAAGCGCGATCGGCAACTGAAAGCGTTCCCAACGCGTGACCRGTGAATTCCACGGATTGTGGTGCGCCATGCTCGCCTGACGATGTTCGTTTACCGTCGGGGTCCACTTCGATTAGCGCCCCGCCGC
>NSIA01000069.1 GCA_002737585.1 Planctomycetaceae bacterium
TGATGAGCTTCAGGAGCCAACCGCTGCCTTCGCGACACGGCGTGCACTGACCGCAGCTCTCCGCCTTGAAGAAGCGGCAGATGTTGCGGGCCACGGCCACCATGTCGGTGTCTTCGTCAAAGATGGTTGGGCATGCGGTGCCCAAGCCAAGAACGTCGTACTTGCGGCCAATGTCAAAGTCCATGGGCGCGTCGTATTGATCGGTGCCAAGAACGCCCATGGAAACGCCACCAGCGATGGCGCCCTTGAACTTCTTGCCATTGCGCATACCGCCGCAGTGATTCTCAACCAGCATCCGCAGCGGGATGCCCAGTTCAAGTTCGTAAGTGTTTGGCTTGTTGACGTGACCGCTCACGCCCATGAGCTTGGTGCCGTAACTGGGCATRCCGCCCGGYAGCGTGCTTTCCACGCCCATCTTCTTCCACCACTCCACGCCGTGCTCCATGATGGGCACCACTGCGGCGAGCGTCTCCACGTTGTTGATGATGGTTGGGCGTCCAAACAAACCCTTGATGGCTGGGAACGGCGGCTTGACGCGCGGCCAGCCGCGCTTGCCTTCAATGGCTTCAAGAAGCGCGGTTTCTTCACCGCAGATGTATGCGCCGGCGGAGCGATGCAGCACCACGTCCACTGCAAACTTTGACGCGCCGCGCATGAGACCCTGCTTGCCAAAGATGCCGTTTGCGTAGGCCTCTTCGAGCGCCTTCTGGAAGACCTTGGCTTGGTGGTGGTACTCGCCGCGAATAAAGAAGTAKGCGGTCTGCATCTGGCATGCATACGCCGCAATGGCGATGCCTTCAAGAACAGCATGCGGATCGAAATCAACAAGCAGGCGATCCTTAAATGTGCCAGGCTCGGCTTCGTCGCAGTTGATGGCCAAGTATCGCGGTCCGCCATCCGGTGGCGTGAGGAAACTCCACTTCAAACCAGCAGGAAATCCTGCGCCGCCGCGGCCGCGCAAGATGGCGGCCTTCACTTGGTCAGTGATCTCGCCGGGCTGCATGGAAAGCACTTTTTCAAGGGTCTTGTAGCCGCCGGTAGCCACGTACTGGTCAAACCAGACGGTCTTGCGCTGTGCGCGATCCTCGGGGATGCGCTTGGTGAGAACGGGCGTCGGCTTGAAATCGGGGGACGTCGGCATGGTGGTCTCGTTCGTGTCTCGTATCGCGTGTCGCGTGCGCGGTCGTTGCGTCAGTGAGTGTGTTTGTCGTTCACAGGCGGAGGTGTCGGGGCATCAGGCGGAAGCAGCACTTCATCAATCACCGTTCTCCGCAGCGTCACGCCGTCAGGGCGCTGCTCCTCAGAGACCGTCTTCTTCACCTCAACGCGCTTTGGCGCGTTTGGATCAGAGACGATCGCGTCAATGATGTGCCCGAAGAACGAGCCGATATTGCGTGCCAGCGGCGGGTCTTCAGGTGCGGGCATGTCAGTGCTGCCCCCCGGGCGAGACATGTCGAGCGTCAACAATCAGGCGCTCAAGTGTCTCAACCGTCAGTGATTCGTGCAGGGTCTCGTTAAAGAGTGCTACCGGCGCGGTGTCGCAACTGCCAAGGCAATCCATGGCGATGAGCGTGAACTGACCGTCATCGGTGGTCTCGCCAACGCCAATTCCAAGGCGCTCGCGCGCGCAGTCGAGCAGCTTGGTGCTTGAGCACGCGCACTGCTCGCAGGCGATCGAGTGGCAGACACCAATGGTGACTACGCCGCGCTGCTCGATGGTGTATTCGTCGTAGAAGCTCACGGTGTCCAAGACATCCGAGGGCGAAATGCCCAAGAACTCTGCGATTTCCAGCTGCGCTTGGTACGGAATGTGCCGGTACGCATGCTGGATGTCATGCAAGATGGGCATCAGTGCACCCAGGCGGGTGGCGTACTTGGGAAGCACGTCCGCGGTCCAGCGCGCCTTCATCTGGGCGGTGGCGTACGGTTCCGCGCGACGCGGGACCTGCATGGTGGCGGAAGGTTTAGTTGGCCAGGCCATAGTGGGCGAGTCCTCAGAA
>NSIA01000070.1 GCA_002737585.1 Planctomycetaceae bacterium
CCACGTCAAACTTGGGAGCCTCGGCGCCTTCGCCGTCCCAGTTGTCTGCGTAGCASAGGACGGGTTCGTCCTTGCGAAGATCGCGTCGAACGCCTGCAGAACGCGCCATTGGGCCAGTGAGGCCCCAAGCGATGGCGTCTTGTTTACTGATGGCACCGACCCCTTCAAGGCGGTCAATGAAGATGCGGTTGCGAGTGAGCAGCGTCTCCATGTCCTTCACCGCGCGCGGCAGGCGCTCGTTGATGAAGTGCTTGATCATGCGCTTGAATGTGTCATCGCACGGGATATCGCGCCATGCACCGCCGACGCGCGTCCAATCCGGATGGAAGCGCTGACCGCTCAGGTATTCCACGATATCGTAGATGAACTCGCGCTCATTGAAGCCGTATAGGAAGCCCGTGAATCCGCCCAAGTCAAGCGCAGCAGCGCCGACGCAGAGCAAGTGATTCTGAATGCGTCCAAGTTCCGCCATGATGGTGCGGACCACTTTGCAACGCGTGGTTGGTTCGATGCCAAAGAAGCGCTCGACGCCGGTATGGAACGCAATGTCATTGACGATCGGCGAGATGTAATCCATCCGGCTGATGGTGCACACGTACTGGTTGTAGTCGTGGTGCTCGCCAAGTTTTTCGAACCCCGAATGCAGGTAGCCGATGTGCGGGGTGACGCGCGCGACGCGTTCGCCATCAAGCTCCATGATCAGGCGCAGCGTGGTGTGCGTGGCCGGATGTTGCGGTCCGATGTTGAGGACCCAACGGTCAGGCAGTTGAACGTGGTTGCGCAGGTAGTCGGGATTGTCCGAGTCAATGGTGACCATCCCCCCCGCCCCGGCGCTGGGCCGAGCGTGGGAATGCTCTTCGACTTCGAGACCGTATCCGTGGTCAGGCTGAAGGGTGTACGGCATGGGGCAATAAGTATAGGAGCGACCGCGACGCCGGGGATAGCAAAAATCGGCTTCCGGAGCGCGTAGGGGTGTAATTCAAAAGCCCACACGCCCCCAGGCGCGGAAGCGCTTGGGGGCGTGCAGTGTGGACGCTGGCCGCAGCCAGCGTGAAGTGCAGATGATGTCACGGGCGACGACGGCGGGCGCCCATGAGACCGGCTGCGCCGAGCAGCGCGATCGAGCCGGGGCCGGGAACGGCGTAGGTGAAGCTGTCAAAGCTGGCCGACGTTGTTGAGCCGGCACTTCCGAGCGCCTCACGCTGCATGACGACGCTGACGAGGGCGATGCGACTCATGTCGAACCCAGTCGGCGTGATGTAGACGGCATCGATCATGTTAAAGGTCAGCAGCCCGGTGGAGCTCACGCCAGTCTTGGTGATGGACATGGATCTCTCAAGTCCACCAGACATACTGACTGCTTCCAGCACCCATACCGTCGAAGTTCCTGAGTAGGCATTGACGTTGATACTGAAACTGGTGGTGCCGGAGAGGTTGACCAACAATGTGGCATCCACAAGACCACCACTGTCGAGCGTGAAGGCGCCGATGCCACCCTTGTCGGTGGATTGACCAGCGATCATGCTCACCGAACCCACAGCGCCACGCACTTGCGAGTCTTTGAACCGTGCCTCCGCCTCAAAGTTGGCGAACAGGCTGCCGGTGAGTGTCCCACCGGTGCGCTGCCGCGCATTACCGGCGTTGGTCGTCACCGCTGTCGTGTCGAATATCGCGGAGAAGTCATACATCACCCCGGCACTCGCCGAACCCGATAAGGCCAAGCTTCCAGCCAGACTAACCATAGAAGAAATGAACATCTTGTTTCTCATATAAATCCCTACGCTGGGCTCTCGCCCGTTTGGTCCACACTCCCGTGTAGACGTGAAATCGCCGAAACCGTCGGCGCGGATATTGCACACGCTTGCCCCATCGAGGGCAAACGTCTTTGGATTTGGTTCATCACTTGCAGGCTCCACCTGCGTGTGATGTCATTCTCCACAGAAGAGAACGAGATCTACGCCCGCCACCCATCATAAATGTTTGAAAAATTTCTCTGGAGTAAAAAAGCGCCATTCTGAATGCGCTAGGGCCGAAAAATCTTTCCTGGCGCACTCGCCGGAGAGGACAAGGCCGCACCCAACCTGCCAACGCACACACGCCCCCAGACGCGGGTGCGCTTGGGGGCGTGGAGCGTGGACGCTGGGTGAGGACAGCGGCACTGCCTGCCGTCACGACATTGATGTTGTAGGTTTAGACTCCGGTGTATGGTCGGGCAACAGGACTTCACCGCACAGGTCATGCAAACGCTCGCGCACACGCTGCCGCAGGTTCGCATGTTGGGCGTGTGGCTGTTCGGCAGCCATGCGCGTGGCGAGGCAACGCCCCGCAGCGATCTTGACTTGGCGGTGCTGGCGGAACGGCGCATCGATCCACTGGCGCTGGGCGCCGCAGCCACCGCGCTTGAACGCATTGCCGGGTCTCGCGTGGACCTCGTTGACTTGCGTGCTGCGTCGGGGCTGCTCCGCGTCGAGGCCACCTACGAAGGCACCCTACTGGCGGCGCCGGACCCCCTGCAGGCCCACCTGTTTGCCACGCACGTCTTAGCGGACCACGCCTCGTTCGCGTCGAACCGCCGTATGGCCACTGAAGCAATGCAGGAGAAGTTCCGTGGCGGATGACGTGCTCATGCAGAAGCTGGTCAGCATTGACCGGTGCGTGGCGCAAGTCCACACGTTCGTTGCGGGCGATCTGGATCGGCTGAAGGATCAACTTGTGCAGGATGCCGTGGTGCTGAACCTGCAGCGCGCCTGCGAACAGGCGATCGATGCCGCCTCGCGCGTCGTTGCCACGCGCCGCCTTGGCATCCCGAGCGATAGCGCAGAGGCGTTCACCATCCTCGAACGCGCCGGCCTGTTGTCTGAACCCACCGCAGCCCGCATGCGCGCCATGGTCGGCTTCCGCAACATCGTTGTGCATCAGTACCAGTCACTGAACCAGGCGGTACTTCGCGCCATCGTGCAAGATCATCTTGTGGACTTYGCTGCGCTGTGTCGGGAACTGTCAGCGCTGTAAGAGAAGAAACCTGACGACGAAACACGCCCCCAGACGCGTGAGCGCTTGGGGGCGTGGAGTTTGAACACTGGCTGAGGCCAGTCACTCGGCTGGCGAATCGCGGAACATTTCTTGTAACCCCATGAGCGCTTCAGGGCGTTCGGCAAACTCTGCCAAGGGTGTCAGGCGCTGAATGACGGTATTCCGATTGATGGCCGCACCCTGCCGACGAATGATCCCACGGACATCACCCCAGTCCTTCTCTCGCCCCAATGCGCCACGGCTAACCCTCCGATGACGCATGCGTCAATGCCTTGCTCGTTCAATGCTGCCAACGCAGAAGCAGCAGCCCCAAACAGCTGCCTCATTTCGCGCCCCGCAGCGCCAGTGCCGCATGAAACGCAATCAATCCCGAATCTTGGCTACTTCGATCGCGGAGCCAGGATGATGGGATATCACCGAGAAGAGCATTCAGCGACCGTGGGTGCCAACCGGACGAACAGGTTCGC
>NSIA01000071.1 GCA_002737585.1 Planctomycetaceae bacterium
CAACGCATCGTCGCGGGTCACGCTGAGGACGTAACTGCCAGCAGTAAGTCCTCTGATGTAGAGATGCTCAAGGTTGTCGACCGCACTTGCACTGAGGACATTTCCGCTGGTGAACACGCCGACGCCAGCATCACCAGTGATTGCTACTGGTACGCCATCAACCACCTTCTTGAGTTCAAGCCGCAAGTTCACCACGGCCGGCGCAGAGCCCGAGGTCCATTGCGTTGTTGGAGCGCGGTTCCASGTGATGAGCGCCGAGAAATCGGCGGCGGCTGGAAGATCGATCCGGTAGTGGCGCTGCATGGCAGCAACGTAGACGTCATAGTCCCACGACACCAGCGGCTGCGCCGTTGCACTTGCCGCACCGGCCGCCGTAGCGGAAGGGGCTGCTTCGTTTGCCGTCAGGATTCGATGGGCACGATCGACATTGACCGTTCCAGCACCAAAGACCGGGTCAAGCGGCTTGACGGTCAATCCCCGGTTGGGGCCCGAGGTTGGAGTCTGATTCTGCCAACCAGCGTTGTGCGTGGCGCCACACAACAAGGCGCTCTTGATGGTGACTCCCTTGCGTCGCGTGGTGTTGACGTTGTAAGGAGCAACGCTTGTTGTTTCGTACATCAATGCAGCGGCAGCAGAGACGACCGGGGTGCTGAAACTTGTGAACTGCCCGGGCGCAACCAACTCCGGCTTCATGCGCCCGGCACCATCCACGCCGGTAGCCACATCACCAGCGCTGTGTCCACCGGAGGTCAGGCCCACGGCAATACCGTTGTAACCGCAAGACATCAGTGAATTCATCACACTGCCAGCACCGTTGTTCTCGCCGCAGATGAAGAGCGTTCCATCACGGTTCATGGCAAAGTCGGCGCGGCGCAGCACTTCATTGTCAAAGGCCACGTTGCCAAACGAACCGATCCAACTGTGGTTGAAGATTCGAAGCGGTACAGGGCTGCTTGGCGCAACCAATGGCGTCTGTATGGAGTTTCCAAAGTTCAGGTTGGCCGTTTGCGCAAAGGACCCAGCTTCGTACACCCAAATGTTGGAAACACCTGGAGCGATACTGGTTGCCGTTCCATATGCGTTCTGACCAACAGTTGTTGCGTGGCCGCTCGTGCCGGACGCACCGCTCATATCAATGAACGACTTGCCAGCAAACTCCGCAAGCAGACGATTTGGACCAAAGTTACCCACGGACTCGGATGCCTCTACTTGACCAATGCCCACATTGGCACCAGTGGGAGTGGCCGCGCCCAAGCGAGCGACCAAGGCATCCCGGCCAATCTCGTCTGCCCAGGCAGACAGAGGTGTCACCATGGATACGGTGGTGAGGAGAGCGACGGCGCGTGGTGTGATTCGCATGTGGTGTTGTTTCGAATCGTCTGTGGAAGCATGCCAGCGTGGGGTCGTCAAGAGCCAGTTGCCCAAACCCCATTGGCTATAGGACAAGTATTGCTTCCCACTACGACGCGGGGCAACTTGAAAGTTCGCAAAGTTTGTAAGTTCTCGGGCTTATCGGGGTGTTTGTCCTATCCTTCCCGCCATGAGCGCCCGTATGACCGTCATCCAGACCGAACACCTCTCCCCGCAGGCCGCCACCTGGCTCGCCGAGCGGGCTGATCTGGTGGTGGGCGATGCGGAGTCCGCAGCCTTCGCGGCGGCCGCCTCCCGCGCCGCGGCGCTGGTGGTCCGGACCTACACGCAGGTGAATGACGCCCTGCTCGCCCGGCTTCCGGCGCTGCGGGCGGTTGGGCGCGCTGGGGTGGGGCTGGACAACATTGATGAGGCTGCGTGCGCTCGCCGCGGCGTTCGGGTGTTCAACACTCCGGATGCCAACACGCAGGCCGTGGTTGAGTATGTCACCTGCTTAGTGTGCGACGCGCTGCGGCCACGGTTGTTCCTTGATGCGCCGGTCAGCAAGGCGCGTTGGAACGAGATTCGTGAAGAAGTGGTGGCGCATCGGCAGATGAACGAATTGCGCATGGGAATCCTTGGATTTGGGCGCGTGGGTCGCCGGGTGGCCGATGTTGCGCGGGCGATTGGGTTTGATGTGGTGTTTCATGATGTACTGAATATTCCTGAATCTGAACGACGCGGGGCGCGATCGGTGAGCGCTGCTGAATTGTTTGCAACAAGCGATGTAGTGACCGTGCATATTGATGGACGCGCTGCAAACCGTGAGTTTGTGAATGCTGCGCTGATCAATGCGATGAAGCCGGATGCGTTGTTCATCAATACGAGCCGCGGCTTTGTGGTGGACCACGTTGCGCTTGCGGGGCACTTGCGTGCATGTCCCGGCGCGCAGGCGATCTTGGATGTTCATGAGCCGGAGCCGATTGACGCAGCCAATCCCCTGCTTGGAATTCCCAACGCCCACCTGGCGCCGCACCTGGCAAGCAGAACCGACACGGCGATGGAAGCGATGAGTTGGGTGGTGCGTGATGTTTGGGACGCCATCGCGCCCTGATACTTACTCAGACTTCACGGACGAACCAGGTAACCGGCGCGCGGCCTTGGCACACCGGTACCTGCCCGTTCCGTACACTTCCGGACCACCCTTCATAGGAGCACTCGCCATGTTTGAAATCAATTCCATCCACGCCCGTCAGGTCCTTGATTCCCGCGGAAACCCAACGCTTGAGTGCGAAGTGACCTTGGAAGGCGGATCGTTCGGACGCGCCTTGGTGCCGAGTGGCGCATCCACCGGCGAGCATGAAGCCGTGGAACTGCGCGATGGCGACAAGAAGCAGTGGATGGGTAAAGGCGTTCTAAAGGCGGTCTCCAATGTCAACACGCGGATCGCGCCGTTGGTGCTGGGGATGGACGCACGCGACCAAGCCGCGATTGACCATTCGATGATTGARCTKGACGGCACGTCCACTAAATCAAAGTTGGGTGCGAAT
>NSIA01000072.1 GCA_002737585.1 Planctomycetaceae bacterium
TATCATCGCCGCGTGGCCCGATTCACGATGTTCCTCGCTTCTGCTGCATTCGCCGCGCTTCTGGCGCCCGCGCTGCAGGCTGGAATGCCACAATCAACCGATGATGGCGCGCGCACCGTGCCGCCTGCCACCGAGGGCGCCTACCGCTGGCTCGATCCAATCATCGACCTGCGCGCGCTCATTATGGGTAGTTACGTTGATCCAATTGACGCGACCGCGATGCAGCGCGCCGCCATGGAGGCGATGACCAAAGCGCTCGGTGATCCGTACACCGTTTACATTCCGCCCGCCGACGAGGGCGCATTCCGCAGGCAACTGTCAGGAAGCTATGTGGGCATCGGCGTTGAATTGGACCTTGACGATGGCCGGCCGATCGTAATAACCGCCATCGACGGATCACCAGCGATGGAAGCGGGCATCCTGGCAGGCGACACCATTCTCTCTGTTGATGGAAAGACAACGGAAGGCATCGGCGCTGCCACGCTGGAGTCGCTCCTCCCGGGCGCGCCCGGCACGGTGGCTGCGTTGGTGATTCGCCGCGCCGATGGCAATGAACGAACCCTCAATGTGCCGCGCCGCGTGGTGGAAACGCCCAGCGTGAAGGGCATCCTCCGCGACGCGGACGGCTGGCGATTTACCATCGATTCCGACCGTCGCGTGGCGTACATTCGCATCGCGCAATTCAATGATCGAACGGTGGCAGAAGTTGATGCCGCACTGGCACGGATTCGTGCCGACGGCGTTTCCGGCATCATTCTTGATTTGCGTGACAATGGCGGAGGCTCGCTGACTGCTGCTGTCGGAGTGGTCGATCGCTTTATCTCCGAAGGTGCGATTGTCAGTATTCGCGGTCGTGGCGACACTGGTCGAACGTGGGATGCCACGTCGTCCCCGGAAGACCTGCATATTCCGATGGTGGTGCTCATCAACCAAGGAAGTGCGAGCGCCAGCGAGGTTGTGGCGGGCGCATTGCGCGACAACGGCTGCGCCAAGATCATCG
>NSIA01000073.1 GCA_002737585.1 Planctomycetaceae bacterium
CGGCACCTCGCCGCATCGCGCCGTTGGCGCGTCGCGGTGGGGCGTTGAACCAGACACTGGCTTTCGCGTGCCAATGACCGAGGAACAATCGATTGCCCGCGCAACGGCGCGGCAGTTGCGCGAAGGAGGCGGCGCCGCTTCTTCGCCACCAGTGAGCTGGAATTCGTCGGCCTCCATCACTCGCGTGGCACATGATCCACAACTTGCTGGGGCGGTGGACGCCATACAGGGCTACCTSGACATGGTGGAGTGGCCAGTGATCGGCGACCTCTCCGGTGACGTCGGCGCTGGCAACGATGAATTGCGATCGAACATCGAATACCGCCGGCGATTACTTGATGAACTTCAGAAGACCGACCAAGCGATCAGCACCCTGCGCAGCGCCGGCGCGGGTGTGGATGATCCGTTTCTTGGAAACGACGCATCGCTTATCGATGGCGCCGTTGAACTCCGCGACCGCGATGGTCATGTCATCGGTCGCTGGATCGTCAAGGATCCATCGGCACTGCGCACGGGTATTGGTGCAAGCGCCATTCCTGCCCCGGAATACACGCCCGCGCGCGAGCCGGAGGGCAAGTGAGTCACGCCACGCAGAGCATTCCGGCGCATCAGGCAACTGATGGCACGCTGATTCTTGGCATCGAAACAAGTTGCGACGAAACTGCCGCGAGCATTGTGGAGTGGCGCGATGGCGCACCCCGCGTACTTTCAAACGTGGTGAGCACGCAACATGAAATTCACGCGCGTTACGCAGGCGTGGTGCCGGAGCTTGCCAGCCGTGCGCATTTAGAGCGGATGGTCCCAGTGGTTCGCGAGGCAATGCGAAGCGCGGATCTTGCCGGGCGACCGGTCAGCGCGGTTGCGGTTGGCAATCGACCCGGATTGATTGGCTCGCTCCTGGTTGGCAATGCGGCAGCAAAGGCATATGCCTGGTCGCTCGGAATTCCGGTGATAGGCATTGACCACATTGCCGCACATTTGGTGGCTGGCCTGCTCGATGCGCCCCCGGTTCGGTGGCCAGCGCTTGGGCTGGTGGCCTCTGGTGGACACACGCATCTCTTTCGCATGAACGACCCGCGATCGATGACACTCCTCGGCCGCACCATCGACGACGCGATTGGCGAAGCCTTTGACAAGGCAGCCACACTGCTATCACTCGGTTACCCGGGCGGACCACTCTTGGACGAGCGCAGTTCGTCAGGTGATGCAACGGCTATGCGGTTTCCCACCCCGCGACTGACGGCGCGCAGTGTCCGCGAGGGCGGTCAATCCAACGAACGCACGCTTGATTTCAGTTTCAGCGGCATGAAGACCGCCCTGCTCTACGCCGTACGCGGTGTTCCCCCCGTTACCAATCGACCCGCGCCCCGCCCACCACTGCCGCTCACCGAGCAGCGCGTGTCCGACTTGGCCGCCAGCTTTCAGTACGCCGCAGTGAACCAACTCATGGACGTGCTCAAACGCGCCATGGAACGACTCGAAGCACAGAACGATCGCCCCGCAACGCTCCTCGTGGGCGGCGGGGTCACTGCCAATCGCCACCTGCGCGCCCAATTGGAAATGTTCGGCACTCAGCACGGAATTGACGTGCGCTTGCCGGCTCAGAAATATTGCATTGACAACGCCGCCATGATCGCCGCCCTTGCCCATTGGCGATATGCGGCCGGCGAACACGACACCTTGCGACTCGCTCCGCGCTCGCACTCCTTGCTCGGCCGCTGCTAAACATTCGCGCTGCGAGCGCTGATGTGGAACGCCGACGGACCGCACGCACACCGCCAAAGCACAGCGCCGGACGCCACCGTCGTGGGGCGTCCGGCGCTGGAAATTCACTACCTCCGACAGCAGTGAAATCAATCGTCAGCAGCAGGTGCAGGGGGAGCCTTGGTCGGCGCTGATGGATTCGCCAACCGCTTGGTCAAGACCTCGCGGCGAATCTCTTCCATCAGGTTCGGGTTCTGGCGCAGGAACAACTTCGATGCCTCACGGCCCTGTCCAAGTCGCACATCCCCGAAGCTGAACCACGCACCAGCCTTGTCCACCACGCCGTCAAGCACTGAGAGGTCGAGAATGTCTCCCGACACTGAGATGCCCTCCTCA
>NSIA01000074.1 GCA_002737585.1 Planctomycetaceae bacterium
TGTCGAGACGCATGATCGATCCCTTACCGAAGTTCTTCTCAATCTGTCCAACGGCCGCCTCAAGCGCCTTGGACTTTGCGGTCCGCGCGTTGAGTTCTGCGGGCGTCATCTTCGCTGCTGGCTTTGGTGCTGCTGCGGGCTTTACGTCCTTGACTTCCTTGATATCGCTCTTGACGTCACTCTTGACATCAACGCGGGAATCGGACGCCTTGCTGGGGGTGGTGGGCATGGAGCCCATCTTCCCAAAGTTCTCGCGCCCTGCGGGGGTCGCCACCGCCGCGCCGGAGGTGGTGCTGGAGGTGCGGGCGGCCGAGGCCGGGGTTCCGTTCGTGGTGGTGTTCGCCGTCGTGGTGGTCTGTGCCATCTGTTTCTTTCGCTCCGTCGGTTGGGGCAACCCGTCTGGGTCACCGTGCTGCGTTCCTTGCACACTCTTCATTCCGCGTACTTTGCGGGCCATGCGCGTTTCACTGTTCTGATCAGTCAGCCGATGGTTGTTCGGTGTTTGGTAGGTTCTCCACAACCATCGGACTTGTCAAGGTCTGTTCGGTAAATTTTCGGGTATTCCGCCTCGCGGGTACCCACCACCAGGCCCGAACCGGACTGGCGATGAGGGAACAGTACGACCTCAAAGTGAAGTATCTGCGACATCAAGCCCTTTTTCTTTGGCGAAATTCTGGGCGGGGGTCGCCCGGGGCCCCGGTCAGGCAGAATTGGACGTTCGGCATCCCGGTCGAGGAAAGCCCCCCCCNAGCACGCCCTTACTTGGCCTGCGTTTCCGGCTGCATCACGTTCGGGCTTGGCGGTGGGTAATCAGCCAAACGAATAGTGCGGAACCACTCAATGGTGCGAGGAATTCCTTCCGCAATATTGATCTTGGAACTCCACCCGAGTTCGCGCTGGGCAAGTGTGATGTCTGGCTGCCGCTGCAACGGATCATCCATCGGTAATGCCCGATGCTCAATCTGCGCAGTGCATCCCGCGTCGCGCGCAACGGCGTGCGCCAATTCCAACATGGTGAACTCATGCGGATTGCCCATATTCACCGGACCGGTGAAATCCTCGCGCGAATCCATCATCAGTCGGAAACCTGCAATCAAGTCATCCACATAGCAGAATGAACGCGTCTGCGATCCATCGCCAAAGATCGTCAGCGCCTCGCCACCAACCGCTTGCCGAATGAAATTGCTGACTACACGCCCGTCATAGGGATGCATGCGCGGCCCGTACGTATTGAAGATTCGCACTACTTTGATAGATGTTCCGTGCATGCGTCGGTAATCAAAGCACAGCGTTTCTGCGGCACGCTTGCCCTCGTCGTAACACGCGCGCGGGCCAATCGGATTGACGTTGCCGCGGTATGACTCTGGCTGCGGATGAACCTCTGGATCGCCGTACACCTCGCTGGTGGAAGCATGCAACAGGCGCGCCCCCGTGCGATGAGCCAACTGCAGGGAATGCAGCGCGCCAAGTACCGAAGTCATCATGGTCTTCACCGGCTCGTATCGGTAATGCCCGGGAGCCGCTGGACATGCCATGTTCCAGATGAAATCAACATCAAAGTCAAACGGATGAACCACATCGTGATGCACGAACGTGAATCCGCGCTTTCCATCCAGATGCGCAATGTTCTGCCGATTACCCGTGAACAAGTTGTCAAGGCAGATCACGCTGTGCCCAGACGCAATCAACGAGTCGCACAGATGCGAACCAAGGAATCCGGCACCACCTGTAACCAATGAACGAGGCATTTCGCAAGTGTATGCGCTTCTCAGCAATGCACGCGCCCCGCCATGCTTGACCGCCAGGCTCCGCACTGCGAACATCCACACTCATGCAACGAACCCGCCTCGTCCTTGGAGCAATGACTGGTACGAGCATCGATGGCATCGATCTCGCCGTTGCCCGTATCGACGGCACCGGTCTGGCCATGCGCGCCACACTGCTCGCGGAGCGATCTGCTCCCCTTGGCCCCCTTGCCGAACGCCTGCGCGCCGCCGCCAACCAACATCCGATGCCCGCCAGCGAGTTCGCCGCCATCGCCCGCGAACTCGGCGTGCTGCACGCACGAGAATCCGTCGAACTTCTTCGGAGTGCCGGCATCCCCCACGTAGATCTTGCCGCCTTACATGGTCAAACGGTCTTTCATCGACCGCCGGAAAGTTGGCAACTGCTGAATGCGCATCCAGTGGCACTGGCGCTGCAGTGCGATGTGGTGTTTGACCTGCGCGGCGCGGATCTGGCGCTCGGTGGGCAAGGCGCCCCACTCACCCCGCTTGCCGATTGGATTCTCTTTCGCACTGCATACCCGCGCGCCATCATCAACCTGGGCGGCTTTGCAAACGCCACCTTCCTTCCCGCCGATGATGATCGAACGCATACGCAACAAGTGGCCGCTATTCGCGGCGCTGATCTGTGCGCGTGCAATCAACTGCTTGACCACGCCGCGCGCTGCGCGATCGACAAACCCTACGACTCGGGCGGCGCCCTAGCTGCCAGTGGCACGCGCAACGAGGCGGCCTTCACAGAACTCCGCGCGCTCCTGGCTCCACGCGCGGATGGCCGCAGCCTTGGCACCGGCGATGAATTCTTCGCATGGGTCGATCGCTACACGCCACACCTCACGCCCGCCGACCTGCTCGCTACTGCTGCGGATGCAACTGGTGAAGCGATCGGCTCCGCGCTCCGCGCATCCGGCGTCCATGATGCGGTGGTCGCGGGCGGCGGCGCTCGCCACGGCAGGCTGTGCGCAGCGATTGCTATCACCGCCAATTGCAAGGTGATTTCCTCGTCCGACTTGGGCGTGCCGGTTTCCTGCCGAGAAGCACTCGAATGGGCCATCCTGGGCGCACTTGCGGCCGACGGCCTCGATATCGCACTTCCGGCGGTGACCCAGCGCGGATCGACCGGGCTCATTCCCTCCGGAACGTGGATTCGTTCAAGCCGGGCAAACTCCCCCACTACGCTGAACACGACCTGAACACCGCCCCGCCACACTGCCCGGCTGATCTGACTCGCCCTGACTCCCCACAAAGTAAAGCAATACCCCTATGGCAAAGCCATCTGTCCTGATCGTTGAAGACGAGCCCGACATCGCCGAGCTGATCCGATTCCACTGCGACCGTGAAGGTATGGACGCACGCACCGTGGGCACCGGCAAGGTTGCGCTTGATCAAGTGAAGCGCGAAACGCCGGACCTGTTGATCCTCGACCTCATGCTGCCCGATGTCGGAGGCCTGGAAATCTGCCGACGACTCAAGCAGTGGCCGGAGACACGCGAACTTCCGATCGTCATGGTGACCGCCAAGGGCGAAGAGACCGACATCGTCACCGGACTTGAAATCGGCGCCGATGACTACGTGGTCAAGCCGTTCAGCCCGCGCATTCTGATGGCCCGCGTACGCGCCGTGTTGCGTCGCAAACTCGACGAGCAGAACACCGGCGATGACAACCGCCTGGAGCGACTTGATCGCCGACTGGTGATCGATCCCGATCGCCATGTGGTCAGCGTCGATGGCAGCGTCGTTGAACTGACGGTGACCGAGTTCGGCATCCTGAATCACTTGGCACAACGCCCGGGTTTCGTCCGAACGCGCGATCAAATCATCGCTGCGGTGCACGGTCGCAACGTCATCCTCTCCAGCCGCACCATTGATGTTCACGTCACGGCCCTGCGCAAGAAACTCGGCGAACTCGCTGGGTGCGTCGAAACCGTCCGCGGCGTCGGGTACCGGTTCGGTGAGTCCCTGGTGGCAGTCGAGTAGCGTTCCACGCATCCATGCAGCCAACCGAGGACGCAGCTTCGTATTTCGTGCCATTTGTTGGGGCAACCGTGGTCGCCATCGCCTGCGGAGCGCTGCTTGCCATGTTGTTCCTGCAGCGCCGAGCTGAACATCGACGCATTGCGGCCGCGCTTGGCGCACTTGGCGGATATGAGTCAAACCCAGTCCGCGGCGCGCGCGCAGCGGCCAACGAGGCGGTTCGACTTGATGGCGCGCTCAGCGAGTTGCGSGCGATCTTGGCGACCGCTCCCGTCGGAATCGTKGCGCTTGACTCGGTCGACCGCATCGTGACCATCAACCCAGCGGCGGTTCGTCTCTTTGATGCAAACGAACGCGCCGTCGAAGGTCGCCTCTTGATTGAGATCGTTCGTAGCCCCGATCTAGAGACCCTGATTGCCAGTGCCCGCGAAACGGGCCGTCGTGCCGAGGCCGAACTGCCATTCTCCGCAGTCACTGGCGAGCGCCGCGCCAGTTGCTCCGTGGTCCCGCTTTCACGCGATGTTGCCAACGCACAACTACTACTGGTGCTTGAAGACCGGACCGAACTGCGTCGCTTGGAATCACTGCGAACCGAGTTCGTTGCCAACGTGAGCCATGAGCTCCGCACGCCCATCACTTCCATTCGTGGGTACGCAGAAACACTGGCGGAAAATTTTGAGCTTCCGCCGGACGCCGCCCGCTTCTCACGAACCATTGCCCGCAGTGCAAGCCGCCTCGGCGCGATCATTGATGACTTGCTGCTCCTCTCCTCACTTGAGGACCCATCCGCCCGCGGCGATATCGCCAGCACACCCGTTCGCATCGCAGGCATCGTGGCGGAAGCGGTTGAACAGGTCACCCCCGCTGCCACGGAGAAGCGCCTCGCTATTGATGTTGCGGTCGACCCATCCCTGTGGGTACTTGGAAGCGCTGGGCTCCTTGCGCATGCCGTGGCCAATCTGGTCTCCAACGCCGCCAAGTACGGACCGGCAGATTCGCGGATCGCCGTCACCGCCGCGGCCGAGGGCGGCTATGCGGTCATCTCGGTCACCGATCACGGCCCGGGCATCCCAGAAATTCACCGCGAGCGCCTATTCGAGCGTTTCTACCGGGTTGATCGAGCCCGTAGCCGTGATTCTGGCGGCACTGGACTTGGCCTCGCCATCGTGAAACATGTTGCCATGGTCCACGGCGGTTATGCCGAGGTTGATAGCCGAACGGACGCCAATCACGGCAGTACATTCCGGATTCGGATGCCCCTGACCACGGAGGGCCGAGTGAAGAGCCTCCCGCTGGCGGATGCCACTCCCTTGCACACGCCAACTGAACATGACCCCGCGACACTACCTACATCTCCTTCCGCTGCCCGCCGTACGGCCTAACAGCGCGCCCGGAGTGCATGAAGTGATCGAGCCTCACACTATCTGAACGAGAACCACATGCGACCCATCCGAGCGATCAACGCCTTTCTCATAGCCGCCGTGCTGGTGTCGATGGCCGCATCCGCGGTGACGCCCAAGCAAGATCCCAAGAATCTGAAAGGTGCGGTGCGCGTTGACGGATCATCAACCGTGTATCTGATTGCCGAAGCCGTCGCCGAGGAGTTCTCCAAGGTGGCTCCCGGAGTTAATGTCACCGTGGGATTGTCTGGAACCGGTGGAGGCTTCAAGCGCTTCAGCAACGGTGAGATCGATATATCGAACGCCTCGCGCTGCATCAAGCAGCCAGAGATCGATGCCTGCAAGAGTCACAAGATCGAGTTCATTGAACTGCCCGTGGCGTTTGATGGACTCACCATCGTGACCAACAAGGGAAACACGTGGGCGAAGCAGCTCACCATGGCGCAGGTGAAAAAAATCTTCGCATCAAGCGAGACTGCCAAGACATGGAAGGACGTTGATCCGTCTTGGCCAAGCGATGTGATCAAGGTTTACTCGCCTGGCACCGACAGCGGCACGTTCGACTACTTCAAGGAAGTCACCGTCGGCAAAGAAGGCAAGATCCGCGCCGACATCAGCGTGAGCGAAGACGACAACGTGATCGTGCGCTCCATTGAAGGCGACAAGAATGCCATTGGGTTCTTTGGATTCGCCTACTTTGCAGAGAATCAGGGCAAATTGAATGCCGTCCCGGTAGTCAATCCAAAGACTGGCGCTGCCGTTGCGCCCTCGCCGACAACCATTGAGGACGCTAGTTACGCCCCGTTCAGCAGACCATTGTTCATCTACGTGAACAAGGCATCGCTGGCCAAGCCTGCCGTGGCGGCGTACGCAGCGTTCGCGCTGGATAATGGCGCCAAACTCGCGGCCGAAGTTGGTTACATCAAACTTCCCACGGTGATCTACGAGCGCGCCAAAGCGAATCTTGCCGCCAGCAAATTGGGAACACAAATGCTGGACGAAAACGGTATGGAGCGCATGGGAATTCTGGCGGACATCTACAAATGATTGGCACCGGCGCCCTTTACTGTCGGGCGGGCAACACCCCGCTCCTGGCACATCGGCCGCCCGATACCTTCAACTGAAACCATGCCGCACGTCGCCGAAATCTCCACAGCAACCAGTCGCGCAGCAGCCGCAAACAGCCGAGGCACTGCACGTTCACGAGCAGCACGGATCGGTACGGAACGAGTCATTCGTGGCAGCCTGCTCGCCTGTGCGTTGCTTTCCATCGTCACCACCTTCACCATCTTGGTGATCCTGCTTGTGCAAAGCGCTTCGTTCTTTGCCATGCCGCAAGTCTCCGCGTGGGAGTTCTTCACTGGCACCACATGGGCGCCACTGTTAGGCGAAGAGAAGCACTTTGGAATTTGGCCGCTGATTGCGGGCACACTCCTCGTCACGTCCATTGCGGCTGCGTTCGCGCTGCCAGTCGGGCTGCTGGTTGCCGTCTATCTCAGCGAATACGCACCATCGCGCGTCCGCGCCATTCTGAAGCCAATTCTTGAGGTGCTTGCCGGTATTCCAACGGTTGTCTACGGATTCTTCGCGCTTGCCGTCATCACGCCGTTCCTGCATGAACATGTCAGCGAGTCCTTTGGCACGTTCAATGCGCTTGGCGCAGGATTGGCCGTCGGAATCATGATCTTGCCGATCGTTGCCAGCCTCTCTGAAGATTCACTCCGAGCGGTCCCACGCAGTTTGCGGGACGCTGCGTTCGCCATGGGCGGAACGCGCTTTGATGTCAGCACCAAAGTGGTTGTGCCAGCGGCACTGAGTGGCATCGTGGCCAGTTGGTTGCTAGCCATCACCCGCGCCATCGGCGAAACCATGATTGTTGCGCTTGCCGCTGGCGGACTGGCCAGCATGACTTTCAATCCTGCGCATGAGGTGCAAACCATGACTGCGTACATGGTGCAGATCTTTACCGGCGACGCCCCCGCGTATGGAATTGAATACAAGTCAAGTTTCGCAGTCGCCACGATCCTCTTCGTCATCACGCTTGCGCTCACTGTGGTTGGAAACCTGTTCCTCCGCGCATTCCGAGAGGAATACGAGTGATGCATTCCCTCGGCGCACGCGCGCAATCCACTACCCGGACTCGAACGCCGGGCGAGATTGTCGCCGCGGCAACGCCAACATCACAAGTGGGTCGACGCATCGTTGACCGTACATTCCTTGGAGTATGCATTGCGTTCACCGCGCTCGCGGTGTTGCTCTTGGTGATTCTCCTCGTCTCTATTTGGCAGGATGGCCACGCGCGATTGTCGTGGCAATTCCTCTCCGCGTTTGCGAGCCGTAAGACCGAAGAAGCCGGCGTACGCGCGCCCTTGTGGGGCAGCATCTGGGTGTGCGTGATTTGCGCGGTAGCGGCGTTACCGATCGGCGTGGGCACCGCCATCTACTTGGAAGAATTTTCCAAGCGATCCCGCTTTCGAAGTTTCATCCAACTGAATATCGCTAACCTCGCCGGCGTTCCGTCCATTGTCTACGGAATCCTGGGTTTAACCGCATTCGCGCGCGCGTTTGGGACAGCAAACAGCGAGGATCCGATCACCTTCGGACAGCCCGAGTCGTTCTTCTATCTGCAACTGCCGTTCGGCCACGGGGTCCTCGCCGGCGGACTGACGTTGATGCTGGTGGTGTTGCCGATCGTCATCGTTTCCAGCCAAGAGGCGTTGCGGACGGTGCCAGGCAGCTTGCGCACTGCCGCGCTGGCGCTGGGGGCCACACAGTGGCAAACCACTTGGAATATCACCCTTCCCGCATCGATCCCCATGATCATGACCGGCGGCATCTTGGCCATGAGCCGCGCCATCGGTGAAGCCGCGCCCATCCTGGTCCTTGGTGTTCCGCTTTTCATTCGCTCCACGCCAACGAACCTGATGAGCGATTTCACTGTGCTGCCTCTACAAATCTATAACTGGTCCATGCGCCAGCAATCTGGATTCCATGAGTTGGCTGCTGCCGGCATCATCGTGTTGCTCGCCGTCCTTCTTACCCTCAATGCCTTTGCGGTCATCATCCGCCATCGCCTGCAACGTGCCAACGGCTGATGCCGCCCACGAGCATTCCATGACTACTCCCCCCAACGCACCCCCGCAACGAAACATTGACATCAAGCCTGCCACGCCAGTGGTTGCACCGGAGCCGGTGTCAGCACCTGTTGCGGATACAGAACCCATTGCCATTCGCGCGCAGGGATTGGACAGTTGGTACGGCAGGGTGCAGGCGCTCAAAGGCATCTCGCTGGAAATTCCCAAGTGCCGCGTGACCGCGTTGATCGGACCATCCGGCTGCGGCAAGAGCACCTTTCTCCGCTGGATAAACCGGATGAACGATCCGATTCCGGGCGCGCGCGCCAGCGGCACCCTGACCCTGCACGGCGATGACTTGCTCAGCCGGTCGCTCGATGTGGTGGAACTGCGCCGCCGCGTGGGCATGGTCTTTCAGAAACCAAACCCATTCACAAAGTCCATCTACGACAATGTTGCCTTCGGACCGCGCCTGCACCGCTCCTTCCGCCGCGCCGACCTTGATGAACTGGTGGAGAACTCCCTGCGCGCAGCGGCCTTGTGGGACGAAGTGAAAGACCGCCTGAAATCCAGTGCTTTGGGCCTTTCCGGCGGCCAACAGCAGCGCCTGTGCATTGCCCGCGCCATTGCCGTTGGTCCGGAAGTGCTCTTGATGGACGAGCCGTGCTCGGCACTGGACCCCAAGTCCACCGCCAGCATTGAGCAGTTGATCCGCGAGCTCGAGACCAGTTACACCATTGTCATCGTGACGCACAACATGCAGCAAGCTGCTCGCGTCAGCGATCGCACGGCGTTCTTCTTTGAAGGCACGTTGGTGGAGTGCGGCAGTACCGATCGCATCTTCACTAATCCTGCCAACAAGCAGACCGAGGACTACGTCTCCGGTCGCTTTGGCTAAAGAAACGCTAAACTAAAACCTAACAATGGCAATCGACCTTCAGTCCCAGATTTTGAGCCTTCGACGTGGCCTGCTCGCCATGGGCTCCGCTACCGAGCGACGTCTCGAACTCACCACCCGAGGTCTCGTACACGGCGATATTGCAGCTGCGGAAGAGGTAAAGGCTGGCGATAGCGAAATTGACAACATGGAAGTGGAGCTTGAATCGCAGTGCATGCGCATTCTTGCTCTCGGCGCGCCAGTGGCCCATGACCTGCGCTTTGTGTTGAGCGTGGTACGAATCTCCAGCGACTTTGAACGCATTGCTGACCTCAGTCGTGGCATTTCCAAGAAGGTCCTTCGATGGTCCACTGGTAATGGTCCAACCGAGGTTCCTGGCGCACTTGCCGACATGGCGAGCGCGGCTCGAACCATGTTTTCAGAAGTCCTCGGCGCCCTCTCTGACGAAGACACGGAGTGCTGCCATGAAGTTCGGCGCGCCGACCGGCGGGTTGATGCACTCAACAAGGAAGTGGCGGCTGCGTCCCGGAAACTGATTCAAGAGGACGTCTCCCGCACCGCCGAAGCCATCGACATGATGCAGATTGCCCAGCGCTTGGAGCGCATCGCTGACATCGCCACCAACATTGCCGAAGATGTGATCTTCCTTGTTGAAGGACGAATCGCTCGTCACGCGGAGTGACGCAGGCGCGCCGTTTGGTTGATTTCCGGGTGTCGCGTAATTCCGCTACAAATCAGGCGTTTCAAGCGCCTTCTGCTGCGTAGTGACGCCGCCGGCAACTCCGATAATCCGATTTAAACCATTTCGATGCACCCCTTCCCGCAGCGCCGGGATTTGGTTACACTACGCGGCTCGGAAACAGCCATGCATTACCCGCACAGAATTAGTCGAATCAAGAAAGTCCGCAAGATTGGCTTCCGAGCTCGTATGAAGACGAGCAAGGGGCGCGCGATCTTGAATCGCAAGCGTCGTGTGGGTCGCAAGATTCACGTGCGCTAAAGCCGTGCCAGCAACTGTTCGCGTTGTGCTCATCGGCCTGCGCGGATCTGGCAAGACCACGCTTGGGAGTTTGCTCGCCAAGCGACTCCACACTCAATTTATTGATCTTGACGACGTCACCGTCGCTGATTCCGGTCAGGCATCGGTGACGGCTATGTTTCGATCGGTTGGCGAGCCCGCATTCCGGGCGGCTGAATGCGCCGCGCTGGATCACGTTCTCAGCAGCCCATCCACGTCCGGTGCCGTGATCGCCCTTGGCGGCGGAACACCCACTGCACCGGCGGCACGCGCGCTCCTGGAGTCCGCACGCGCGGCGGGCACCATTCGAATCATCCTGTTGGAAGCGCCACCCGAAACGCTGGGCGCACGGCTCACCAACAACCCAGGCGACCGCCCACTTCTCGCTGGCGCTTCCTTCGCTGAAGAAGCCCTGCTCCTCGGTGAGGCGCGCCTTCCCATGTACCGCACGCTCGCCGATGCCGTGGTTTCATCCGGCGGCCACGCTACCGCCAGCGTCGAAATGCTCGAACGTGCGGCGCGGAATTCGGCGGGTTAAGTTCACGCCTCGGGGACCCGGCACGGAGATGCAGCACCAAACAGCGGGCGTCTGGGCGAGCGAATGCCTGTTAGCGCTTGGT
Source organism: Planctomycetaceae bacterium (assembly GCA_002737585.1). GTDB lineage: Bacteria > Planctomycetota > Phycisphaerae > Phycisphaerales > SM1A02 > UBA966. The sequence continues at coordinate 10,769 of NSIA01000074.1, forward strand.
GGGCCAAGTAATGTGAATTTCGCCTTCAGGCGTATCGGCGGCAATCCCAAGTTCTTTGAGCGCGGCCAGCGCGGCCAGTTGTTCTGACTGCTTCTTGCTCGGACCCCATGCGCCTGTAAATCGGCGCGCTCCGGCCAGGACGCAGATCTCAAAGCACTTCGCATGATCAGGGCCCTGCTCGTCGAGCACCATGTACTGCGGCGCGCCCATTTCAAGTTGTGCCAGGCACTGTTGCAGTACCTGCTTGAAATTCTGTTGGTGCCCCAAGCGCAGCGCAGAATCAATCCGCAACGCCAAGCGCGGCAGCACGAATGCGCGCGCGGCTTCCAGTCCGCCGTCGAGGTACAGCGCGCCCACGACAGCTTCAAACACACCGGCTAGCAGGCTCTCGGGAAGCCCTTGTGGACCGCGAACTCCCTTGTCAATGCGCATCCAACTTTCCATTCCACACTCAGCGGCCAGTTCAGCACATACCCGCCCGCTGACAATGTTCGACTTCACCTTGGTGAGTTCGCCCTCCAAAAAGTCTGGGCGCTCAGCGAACAGGTGCGTGCACACAATGAACCCCAAGACGGAATCGCCCAGGAATTCCAGGCGCTCGTTGGAGTTCAATCGCCCATCAGCTGCTGATGAGTGCACCAGTGCGATCGCAGCCAGTGACGGATCGCGAAACCGATGACCAGTGATGGCGGCGATCTCATCAAGAATTGCGGGGTCAGGCGTCAGCGCCACGCCAGCACCATCTGCATGAGGTGCACCGCGGATGCCAAGAGCAATCCGCCGACGCCGCCGAGCACAAACCAACCCGCCGTCTGCAGGCGCTCACGGCGACGGCGAGCTGCGGGCCGATGAGTTGCCTCCGAGGCCATAGCCGGAGCCAGACGAGCCGAGCGGGATGCGGTGGCCGCTGCGCCCGCCACTGGTGTAGCCAGTGCGGCGAGTGCCTTGGAGTGCTTGCCAAACGACTCAGAAACTTCAGCACCCATGGCGCCTTCGTTCCCTTGGTATTCCGATGGGTCAAATCCAGCAAGGTCTTCACGCATCTGCGCGTAGGCGTCCGACGCCAACACCCACGCCGAGTGTCCCGCTGAGTGCGGTGCACCCTGCGCTTCCTGCCAGAAACGGTCGAATGGATCATGACCAGCCCGCCCMGCTACCGCCATCTCAGCGGAAATAGCATTCCTTGCAGAGAGCGCTGCGCTCACCGCGGGGTGCTGAAACGAACGTTCTTGATCAAAGTGTGACACGCAGTGACAGTACTTTCGGTCGGATTCGCCTTCGCGTTCCAACTTTCAGTAACGAAGTGTGCCGTTCAGCTCACTCTGGCCAGCAGCAAGCGCGGGCGGCGATGCGGTTGATCAGGCGCTCACGGTCGCGGGGAGTGGCAAATGCGGTGAAATGCACTGCCATACGGCGCGGACCCGGATCGTCATCATGTGAGAAGACGCGAACCACCACGCCGTGYATTCGAATCGGATCCTGTTCGGCGGGCGGATAGACCTCGATCTGCACCTCAGAGTTCGTCGGAAGTTCGTCATCAAGTTCAAACCGCATGCCGGTGAGCGAGATGTCGTAACCGTGACCTTCCAGACCGCCCTTTGGGGTTTCAAGTCCGGATTCAAAGTCTTCCAGGCCAAGGGCTTCCAAGCCCGGCTCGTGGAGTTCGTTTGGATTCTTAGGCGTTGGTCGACTGGAGGCAGGAACAGCGGCAATAAATGCTGCGAGGCTGACCGCTGAACTACTGACGGAAGGCGTCGAAGGGATAACCACTACCCGGGTGTAGGCGGGATCAAACCGAAAGCGATCATCCGATCGCCGGTTCGGGGCTTCAACGCTGACCATTCCAGTAGCTCCTTGGCCGAACATTCCGTGGCCGCATGGATAATTCGACCCTGGGTGCTTCATAAAGAAACGTCCTTGACTTACCAATGGTTCGGTCATTCTGCTCGATAAGCATGAAATCCCGAATTTCGGACGTTCTCCTGGCAAGTTCATCCTTGAACCTAAGACCCATCCACCCCCTGACGAATCGCAACGCGCGAGTCAATTTCAGGTGTGGACACCGACAGTCTGCTATTCCGAAGCCCCCCGGTCAGGTAATGTCTGCCTTCTTTCTTCRATATTCATTCAGAATGTCATTTCTATGCAGGTGCCTTCCGCTGCTCGGTGGCACGAAATCGACCCACGGAACGCCCTGCCAGGCACTCAGTAATCCCCCATGAATGACACGCAAACCGTTATGGAACAAGCATGTACAGCCGATGTGCTGCTGGCCCGAAGGGTGGTTCTTGTGGGCTACGGCAACCAAGGACGAGCCCACGCCCTCAACCTG
>NSIA01000075.1 GCA_002737585.1 Planctomycetaceae bacterium
CCGTGGTGGGAGCRGACTTGGTGATCATGGCMCTTCCTGACGAAGTGCATGCCGCGGTCTGGACGTCCGCCGTAGCACCGCACGTGCAGCCGGGACAAACAATCGGGTTTATCCATGGATCAAGCGTCCACTTCGGACTGGTTCGGATTCCAGAGGGAATTGGCGCGGTGCTGGTGGCACCCAAGGGACCAGGAACCACCCTGCGCGAGCGATTCGTGCAGGGTCAGGGCATTCCGGCCCTGCTTGCTGTTGCGCAAGAGCGCGCACCAGGAACCGGCGGACCAACTTCACATGAACTTGCACGCGCGTGGGCCGCTGGCCTTGGCTGCGCGCGAGCGGGCGTTGTGCGAACAACCTTTGGCGACGAAGCAGAGACCGATCTCTTTGGTGAACAAGCCGTTCTGTGCGGCGGCATGATGGGCTTAGCGCAAGCTGCCTATGAAACACTGGTTGAAGCGGGGTACCCACCGCTGTTGGCGTACATGGAGTGCGTTCATGAGATCAAGCAAGTGGCTGATTTGTTGTACTCGCGCGGGCCGGCGGGCATGCGAGCAGCCATCAGCAACACAGCGGAGTTTGGCGCATACAGCGCAGCGCCGCGCATGGTCGATGATGCAACTAAGACGGCCATGCGAACACTGCTGAAAGAAATCAAGGACGGCACCTTTAGCCGCGCTATGCAAGCAGATCATGATGCCGGCGCTCCGTGGTTCCGCGCGCAGCGAGCCATGGCGAGTGCGCATCCGATGGAACAATCAAGCGCTGACGTGCGCGCCTTGATGCCGTGGCTTGCCGCAGAGACAACGGGCGGCGCGACACAGCCAAGTAGTGACCAACAAGCAAGGGAAATGTAAGCAGCAATGACACCATTCGACGCTTGGATTCTGGGCATGGTGGAGGGGATCACTGAATACCTTCCCGTTTCAAGTACTGGACACCTGATCATCACTTCATGGCTTCTTGGCCTTGATAAGACCGCGGAGCAGCGCGATGCGGTGGCTGACTTTGAGATCATCATTCAAGGCGGTGCAATTCTGGCGGTTGTGGGCCTGTACCGCGCGCGCATTGCGCAGATGTTGCGGGGCATCGCATCCAAAGCGGGCGTGCAGGGGTTCGGGTCGGCGGACCGCATGACGGCGGGATACACCATTGCCCGCAATGTGGTGATCGCATTCATGCCGGCAGCCATCATTGGGTTTTTGGCAAAGGATGTGGTCAAGGCCAATCTGTTCAATCCCGCTTCGGTCATCGGCGCGTTGGCGGTGGGCGGCGTGGTGATGTTGGCGATCGCCCCGTGGCAAGCACGCAGGCTTGCAACTGAACGCGATTCAGCATTACGCGCGGCAACCACTGCGTCGGTCACTGGCAGCAGCGCGGACTTCACGGGCGCTGCCCTAGCGCGCATGAATGCCATGCAAGCGCTCTTCATTGGACTCTTCCAATGTTTAGCACTGTGGCCAGGAACAAGCCGATCGTTCGTGACGATTCTTGCCGGGCTCTTGGTTGGCCTTGGCGGCGTTGCTGCTGCTGAATTCAGTTTCCTACTGGGGTTGCTGACGCTGACCGCCGCCAGCGGATACAGCGCTATGAAGATCGTCAAGGCGGGACACACCAGTGAATTCTTGGAACAAATCGGCGGCTGGCTGCCATTGGTGTGCGGGCTCCTCGTCGCATGGGCAAGCGCGGCGCTGGCGATCGACTTCTTGGTGCGCTACCTCGGGCGACACACCCTGGCACTCTTTGGATGGTGGCGACTGCTAGTAGCGGGGATTGTGCTAGTAGTGGCGTGGCAATTCGGGCTTACAATCACACCGTGAATCAACTTCTGCTCTTTCTTCGCAGTCTTGCCATTGGCTTCGTCCTGTTTTTGGTGCTGGCGTTCTTTGCAGCCAAAATCTTTGGCGGAACGCTCTTTCGCGTGACTCCGCGTGTGGACTTTCCGGCCGTCACTCTTGGCGGTCATGCTTACTTCCTGAGCGTCAGCCGCGAGGAAGGCAAGGCTCCCACATTCTGCCTGCGACAAATGGATGCCACTGATGCAAGTGCCAGCGTGCTATTGGTGCCGCAGTCCGATCGTGAGGCTGATGCATGGACGTGGGCCGAAGTTCTGCCGCTTGAAGGCGGGGGACCGTTGAAAGTGCGTTTCACGCAGCGCGATGGACGCACCAGCAGTTGCGAAGTGAGCGCTACGGGCGCGGTTACGTTCGTTAAGTGATGACGTGACGAACCGATATTGATCATGAAGCGCAAGCAAGTGGCGGAGCGCGGCGCTGCGATTCGAGCGGCGTCCGGTCGGGCCAAACGCCCGCTCAAAGATCTTTGATTGCTGCCATGAACTGGGCTTCATCCCAGACGGGCACTCCCAGTTCCTGAGCCTTGGCAAGCTTGCTGCCCGCGCCCGGACCAGCGATCACCAAGTTGGTCTTCTTGCTCACGCTGCCAGACACCTTGGCACCCAGTGATTCCAGTTTTTCCATGGCCGCACGTCGATCCATCTGCACCAGTTCGCCCGTGAGTACCACGGTCTGGCCTGCAAACGGCGAGTCTGCGGGCGCCTCGCGCGTGGCGGAATACATGGGACTCACTGTGCTCACTCCGGCGGCGCGCAGTTCCGTAAACGCGCGCTGCATAGCACCTGAGTGAAGTTCCGCGTGAATGCTGGCAGCGGTGATCTCACCGATGTCGGGAATCTGCTGAAAGTCCTCGACGCTTGCAGCGAGCATCGCCTCAAGATCCGGATAGGTACGCGCGAATGCTTTGGCACTGCCGGTGCCGAGGTGGGAAATTCCCAGGGCGTCCAAGAGCCGTGCTAGACCCCTGCCCTTTGCTTCGGCGGCACTGGCATTGATCGATTGGGCGGTCTTGTCACCAATCTTGCGAACCACCACTTTGCCAGCCTTGTTGGTTGATTCGGAAGTCAGCGCGGCAACTTTCGCGGCGTCAAGCGTGAATACATCCGCAAAGCTCTTGATCAGTCCGTCCTTGATCAGTGCGTCCACGATCTTGTCACCGAGGCCATCGATATCCATTTGACCCCGTGCGACAAACCACTTTAAGCGCTCGCTGAACTGAGCGGGACAGGCTGCATGTGTGCAATAGAGCTTGGGGCCTTCCTTGGTGACTGCTTCGCCACAACTTGGACACACGGTTGGAGGCTCAACAGGCGTGGCGTGTGCTGGTCGCTTAGAAAGATCTACCTCCACCACTTGCGGAATGATTTCCCCGGCCTTCTCAACAATGACGGTGTCACCGATCCGAATATCTTTGCGGTGGATTTCATCAATGTTGTGCAGCGATGCATGTTGCACCTTGCTTCCAGCGATCACCACCGGCTCCATCGATGCGCGCGGCGTGAGTGTGCCACCCTTGCCAACCTGCCAGTCGATGCGAGTGAGAATGGTGGGCTTTTTCTCAGCGGGATACTTAAATGCAACCGCCCAACGTGGTGCTTTAGCGGTGACCCCTAACTCGCGTTGATCCGCGAACGCGTCAACCTTCACCACCATGCCGTCAACTGCGTAGGGAAGTTCGGCACGCGCGTTTGCAAATCGTTCGATCTCGGCGACGCACTGCTCTGCTGATTCGCAGCGCACCGCGAGGCCAGAAACCGGCACACCGAACGCGCGCAGCGCAAGTAGAAAGTTGTGATACGTATCAACGGCGTGACCGCGGAGTGCGATGTCCTCAACGTGACCAACCCCATGCGCAAGAAAGCTCAATCCACGCGCGCGCACCACGGCTGGATCAAGGCTTTTCAACGTGCCCGCGGTTGAATTGCGCGCATTCATGAACTCCGGCTCGCCAGCGTTGCGGCGTTCTTCATTGACGCGCTCAAAGCGAGCGACGGGCATAAATATCTCGCCGCGAACTTCAAGCACCGGCGGCATGGGCGTACCCGCAGGCGGCTGCAGCACCAACGGCACCGATGCAATGGCACGAACGTTGTGCGTCACCACATCACCGGTCGTACCATCACCGCGCGTGGCAGCCTCGGTGAGTTGACCGTGTTCGTAGCGCAGGCTGATAGCCACACCGTCAACCTTTGGATCAGCAACAGCAGCAAACGGTCGACCGAGGGCTCGTTCACATCGCTCCCACCAGGCGCGCAAATCAGCAACGGAATACGTGTTATCCACGGACATCATGGGCACGCGGTGCTTGACCTGCGTGAATCCGTCGGCTGCTTCACCGCCAACGCGCTGCGTAGGACTGTTTGGATCCGCGAGCAGCGGATGGTCTGCTTCAAGCGCCTGCAGTTCTGCCAGCAGCGCATCAAATTCAGCATCACTCATGAACGGCGCGGCATCAACGTAGTACGCGCGGTTCGCCCGATGAAGGAGCGTTCGCAATTCAGTCATACGAGCGATGGGATCCGAAGCCGGAGCGGGCATCCTCACATCGTAAATCAATGACTCGCGTGTAGGTGCTGGGGACTGAAACTGAGGTGCGCGCACAAAGAACGAACCTAAAAACTTGTAAATAGGTGCCGTTCACCCCTGTCCCCATTTTCGGGGCATCACTGCGCTACCAACGGCGTCAACATCACGTTCTGCCGAAGATCATGACCTGGCCCGCAGGCGCCGGAGAGGACAGGGYCGCGCTCAGCGGCCGTCCTCGTAAGGCGAATGCGGGTCAGTACGAGGGCGTGATGCCAGCGGTGAAGTGAGTTCAGCCGCCCCCCGCCCCCTCCGTTGCGCGCGGGACCCTTAGACGCGGACGGCTGCGCTCCACAAGGTTCCGCTTAGCCTCGGGTGAATCTGTTCGTCCGGTTGGCACCCACGGGGCGTACGTCCAGCTGCCGGACTTCTCAGTTTCACACGCCGCTTACCGAGGATCCCGTGCTCACTGCGGGGGCTCGCACACGGAAATCACGTTGACCACCCAGGTTTGGAACCCGCTCCACCTGGTCGCACTCGCCGGAGAGGACAGGGCCGCGCTCAGCGGCCGTCCTCGTAAGGCGAATGCGAGCCAGTAGGAAATCGTGTTGCATCMGGGCCAGTAGGAAATCGTGTTGCATCAACGCGATCCCTGGCCGCGATCGCCGAAGAGGACAGGGCCGCGCTCAGCGGCCGTCCTCGTAAGGCGAATCCGGTCCAGTACGAAATCGTGTTGCATCAGTGCCAGTAGGAAATCGTATTGCGTGAGGTCCACTTCGCAGGCGTCATGCCACAAAGCGAACCTGAAATCAAGCGTGGCGCAACATCGCAACCCCCGCCGGCACGACCACTTCAGTCGCCCGCGTTCAGCGTGTCCGGCCCCGTGCCCGCGGTCTTTTCGTAGTGCCCGTCGCCCTTGCGTTCGAAACGACTAAAGCCCAGGCGCTCGAGATTGTTCTTGGAGAACCGTTGCGTGTCGCTTGATGTCTGCACTTGTGGTGTAACGATCAACTTGCGGACTGGCTCGCCCGTTTCCGGGTGGTGCGTGAGCGTCGGATCGGTGAGTTTTTGAAAGACTTCAAAGACCTCGCCCTCGGTGCCGTCAGGCTTGATGATGGCGTAGACATAAGTAGGCATATGAGAATCGTAGGCGATTGATGCTTGAACGGGATGCTCGCTCGTGTGACGATCCGCAATCACATGGCGCCAGCATGCGCAGAGCGGACAAGAGATGCCGCAATCATGATGTCCGCTTCGCGCGTTGGGCCAGCCTCGCGCTCAATGACCAGGTCCACGGTTCGGGGCAGCGCTGCGACGGCTGCGAAGAAGGCAGGCCAATTGACGGCGCCGCTGCCGGCAACCACTTCCCGACCCCATGTCCCAGGGACGCTCGTTGGTACTGCATCTTTGACGTGAATCTGCCAGACGTGCGGCGCAAGTGCACGTAGCGCCATGACGGGATCGCCCATTCCGTAGAGGATCATGTTGGCCGGATCAAAGTTGACACCCACATTCGGGTGCGCAATGTCTGCGAGCGCTGCCAGCAGTGTGCTCGCGTCCTCCTGGCCAGTCTCAAAGGCCACGCGCACGCCGCGGGCTGCGTAGATGTCGGCGATGACACGCAGGCGATCGATCATGGCGGCGCGCTCAGGGTTCGAACGATCGTGCGGAAGGAATCCCGCGTGGAGTGTCACGAGCGGAACGCCGTGATCGCCTGCAAGTGCGGCGGTCGCGCTGGCGAGTTCCTGATTGCGCGCCCACGTTGTTGCAGGACGAACACCGCCAGTGAGTTCAATGGACTGCAGAGAGGAATAGTCCTCGCCGACGGTCGCCAGCATGCCGCTGACAACGGTGATGCCGCGGGCGCGCAATTGGGTGACGGCGTTTCCCCATGTGGCTGGCTGCTCGACGCATGGCACGAGCGCCAATTGCACGGCGTGAATACCGCAGCGGTGCAAGGCGTCAGCCAACGCGTCCGGCGAATCAGTGCGCAAGCTCCAAGAACAGACGGCGAGGTGTTGCATAACCGAGGATTTCACACGATTCCCGTGCATGTTGCACGGCAAATCTGACCTACAAATGTAGGTAGGATCCTCCATCCTGCTATGTCAAGCGCTAACGTCGAACCCAACCCAGTCAACGACCGCGTCGCCGCGGATGGGAATTCCGCTCGTACGGCGCTGCCGACGATGGGGATGCTCGACCGCGTCGAGGCGTGGCTGAGTCGCGTCAGTATGAAGAGCAACTTGGTGCGCAAGGCTTTCGCATCGATTTGGCTTCCGTACGCGTTCCGATCGGGCCTCACGATGAAGCGCGTGGACAAGCAGAGCTTTGTGGCCGTGCTTCCATTTCGGCGCGTCAATCGAAATTGGTACAACGCGATGGCCGGGGCGGCGCTCCTTGGCAACAGCGAGGTTGCAGGCGGGCTGTACCTGTTTGGTCGATGTGGCAGTGATTACATTGTGGTGTGCAAAGAGATGCGCTATCGCTTCATGCGCCCGTGCTATGGGCCCGCGATGTACGAAGTCATGAACGCGGGCGACCTTGACGCAAAACTCAGCGCCGGCGGGGAGTTCAACATCCCGTTGGAGATGGAAATCCGGCAGCACGTTCACAAGCCGGGCATCAAGGCGCCGCTCGTCGGCAAATGTGACATTACCTTCCATTGCACGCCGAAGCTGATGATCAAAGCAAAGCTCGAGCGTCGTAAAAAATAAATCTGTTGGCAGCTATACACTCCGTGGGTGAGACGCACTCTTGAGAGCATCCAATGGGGTCTGTTCTGCACGTCGAGTTGGACGTGGTGCATCGGTATGTATCTGCCCTTCATGATGCTCCGCCTCTGGGGTTGGCCGGGATTTTGGGCGTTCTTTGTACCCAATGTTCTTGGCTGCGCCGCGTTCGGCTTCGTTCTGGATGGACAACGTTCGCGCGCGCTGGCCGCTCGACTCGGCTGGATGTGCGCGCTCTTTAGCGCCGTGACCTTGGCCTATCAGTGCTACTTTGCGGGATGGGCTGCGCAGTATTTTTTAGTTGGCCCGAACCTCTCCTCCGAGACGCTCGCGCCCGGCGCACTCAACACCATCGCTGCAACCGGCACTCCGATTGCATTCATCATCATTGGCCTGCTACTGGCACTACGCGGCAACGCATTCTGGCGGACTGCCGGCACCGCCGTCACATTGCTCTCGGCACTCGTTGTTCTACTACCAGGCGGGGTCGACCTCACGCCGGTCAATGAGCGCGCGCCGATCACACCCATGATCGAATCACTCCCGCTTGCATTCGCGTTTCCGACGTTGTGCG
>NSIA01000076.1 GCA_002737585.1 Planctomycetaceae bacterium
GTTGCTGCTGCACCGCCGGTGAGTGCGCCGTTGGGCGAATTTGGCGCCGCGAGGTTGGTGTCGGGGCCGATGGGTCCGCTGTTTCCAGCAGGAACATAGACCCACTCTTGCTTCTGAGTGTCGAAGACGTAGCGCGCCTCGGTGGCGCTCTGTTGTGCCGGCGGCGTTTGAACCGCGGCATCCGCATGAGGAACTGACTTTTCAGCGACCCCGGGGGCTTCCAATTTGGGGGCCTCGAGTTGATCGACGTCCACCACCATCGATGGTGAGCGCAGTGCACCCGGGCTCGCTGGTGCGACGGGCTGCGGAGCCGGAGCGATGGGCTCGATTGGCTGGCTTGGATCGGATGGCGCTGGGCTCGGTGCTGGGCTCGGTGCTGGGCTCGGCGCAGCAGTAGCGGGCGCCTGAATCTGCTTCAGTAGGTCGTCCACACTCGGCGGTGGTTCGGCAGGAGTGGCCGGCGCGGATGGCGATGCCGCATTCGGCGTGGTGTTCGGCTTTCCTGCGGCAGTACCGGCAGCGGCGGCAGGCGTTGTCCCACCAGCTGACATCTCCTTCGCTGCACTTTCGTCAAGCTTCAGGGTGCGCACAATACGAACGCGACGAACGCCTTGATTGGCTCCGCCTGCAAGTGCAACCGCTTGCTCAATATCAAAGTCGGGGCGCGAGAGCGAATACACGCCGGCATTGCGCACTTCGCCGTCAACCATAAACGTGAAGGCTCGACCCTCAAGGATGGTGACGTCAACGCGTGGATCGCGAATGATCGGCCGAAGTTTTTCGGTGATCGCGGCAACCAGGTCGGTCTGCGACATTCCTGCCGCTTGGATCGAACCAACAATCGGCAGCAAGATCTTGCCGGACTGATCGATGGTGCGCTTGAACTGTTCTGGCTTGTCCACCTGAAACAGATCATTGATTTGCACATCAATACCGTCGCCTGCAGCAAAGATGTACTCCGGGGAACCAGCAACCAAGTCAGTTGCTGTCGGCGGACCCATCTCGGTAGCGAAGGCGTCTTCATCAACTTCAATCACATCGATCTTGCGAAGGATCGGGATGGACGTGGGAGTGTGCTCAAAGTAACCGGTTCGGCTTGGGTCCATCCAGCTGTCATAATCACAGCCTGTCAACGTGACAGCAACCAGCAAACCAAGTGCCCACGGCAGACGAGCGTGGGTGCGCGCTACGGGGCAATCTGAACGGGTTGGCTTTGCAGTCCAGACCAAAGTCATGTGACAGAACCTCTTCGGAGGAAGGCCGGGCTAAACATCGCCGACCGAATCGATACCACTCGCGCCGCCCGAGTAAATAAGTCGAGCGGACGCATGGGCTATCGGCAAGCACCGCAGGGTACCTTCACCTCCATCTGTGACGATTATTGAAGAAGCCCCCGAACAAACTTCTAACCTGAAATCGTCTGCTCGAGAACGGCCATCCGAACAGCCACCCCATGAGTGACCTGGAGAAGGATTTGGCTCCGGCGACGGTCGTCAGCCACGTCGTCATCAACCTCCACACCACGATTTACTGGTCCGGGGTGCATCACAATGCAGTGCGAGGGCAATCGACTGGCCCGATCACGGGTGAGCCCGTATTGCAGCCGATAATCAGAGGCAATCGCCCCGCCGGCCGCACGTTCCACTTGTACGCGGAGCATCACGATCGCGTCAAGATCGTGTAAATTAGACTCTAGATCGTGTGAGATCGCCACACGTTCATGATATTTCGCCACTGTTGCAAAGCCGCGTGGCAGCAGGGTTGGCGGCCCAATCAGGCGTACGTTCGCCCCCAGGGTCGTCAGTGCGTGGAGCGCGCTCCGGGCCACACGACTATTGGCAATATCGCCCACGATCGCAACATTTGCACCCTTAATCGCGCCTAATGCCTTCCGAATCGTCAAACAATCCAGAAGGCCCTGGGTGGGATGCTCATGGCGGCCATCCCCGGCATTGATAACGGAGCACTGAACGTGCCGCGCCAGTTGGTTGGGGCCGCCGGAAAGATTGGTACGAACAATGATGGCGTCGACACCCAGCGCCTCGACGTTCAGGGCGGTGTCTAAGAATGTCTCGCCCTTGCTGGTGCTGGAACCCGAGCCCTGAAGCGCGATCGCCCGGGCTCCGAGCCTGGCAGCGGCTGCCTCGAAGCTCAAACGCGTCCGGGTGGAGTCTTCAAAGAACAGGTTGGCCACCAAGCGCCCGGCAAGCACCGGGGTGGCAGAAACCTCACCGCGCGCTGCTGGAATGAACGCCTCAGCGCGATCAAGAAGCGTAGTGAGTTCAGCGGCCTCTAGGCCTTCAAGTTGCAGAAGATGCCGCGGCATGCCGGGAGTGTACGGGCTGGAGCCCACCCACTCAGCCGCCGTTGTAAGCCGGATTGGACCACCACGGCCCGCTTACAAACGGATAACTCGGGTTGTCGACAAACGGATCGTCGCTGTCACCCTGGGTGGTTGCGAACATATTGCCTCCCGGCCCAGGCCCTTGTTCGGCGCGCTGCATTTGCGTGGGCGACATGGAGTCGCCCCACAAGTCACCATCATTCTCCGAATCGCACGCACACACGAGTGCCAACAGCACTACCGAAGCACCGGCGTACATGCAGGAACGTAATGCGATGCCAAAGGGACTAGGAGCGGGGCGTGCAAGCATGGCGAAAGTCTATGCGCTTACTGCGTTGGCGTAATGAGCCACACCGCGCCCTTCGCGCGTGGGTCCTGACTGCCTTCAAAGGTCACTAGGTAAAGCGATCCATCATTGGCCTCACCAAAGCTGGTGGGTAGTTGATTCCGAGTGGTGAGCAGTACTTCAGGACCCGCAAGCAACGCGCCCTTTTCCGCGCGCAGCCCCCAGATGCGGCAGGACACCAAGTCTGCGTAGAGGTAGATGCCATCCATCGCTGGGTACTTGGCGCAACGGGAAACATATCCACCAGTGATGCTGACACCGTCGCTGTGCGAGTACTCCACGATCGGACTGAGGTAGTCGCTTCCAAACTTGCCTGGCTGGCCGCCTGCAAAGTCATGAACGCCCTCGCGCGCATTCCATCCGTAGTTTCCACCCTTCACTACCACATCCACTTCTTCATACTGATTCTGCCCAACATCGCCGGCCCACAGTTCACCTGTGGTGCGATCGAAGGACATGCGCCACACGTTGCGCAACCCGTACGCCCAGATTTCCGGGCGCGCACCGGGCACAGTAATGAACGGATTGTCCTTGGGAATTCCGTACAGGCGGTCGCCCTCTGGGTGATCAACATCAATGCGCAAGACCTTTGCAAGCAATGACCCAAGGTCTTGCCCAGAGAACAGCGGGTCATTGGCGGCACCGCCGTCGCCACAACTGAGATAGAGCATTCCATCCCGACCAAAGAGCACTGTTCCACCATTGTGATTGGAATACGGATCATCCACCGTGAGGAGAATGGTCTCGCTGTCCGGCTTGGCAACTTGGGTTTCCTTATCAACGGACCAACGCGAGAGAACATCCACGCGCTTGTTGTCTTCGTTCATCGCGGTGTAATAGGTGAAGAAGAAGTGGTTCTTGGCAAAGTCTGGGTGGAACACCACCGACAAGAGACCTTCTTCATTGCCGCGGCTATTGACCTGCTTGCGCATATCAAGAAATACTGGCGCTTCCTTCGCTTCACGATCAGTCGGATCGATCACCAGGATGCGCCCCGCTTGCTCCACCACATACATGCGCTTATCGCTGGCCGGCTCAAAGATCACTTGGATCGGACGGCGCAACACCACTTCGGGTGCAACGCGCTGCAGTTTGAGTTTTGGCATCGGTGCGGGTTTGGCAACCTTGGTTGCTTCAGTTGGCAACTTCACTGCGGCTGCAGTCGGTGCAGGCGCCGCGAGTGACGGCGGCGCAACCGGCAACGCGGCAACGGCAAGCGATGCTGTCGCGGCGATGAGCGAGGCGATGGCGATGGTTCGACTGTTGATGACGGAGTTACGAGATTTGGATCGCATGAGCCTCAATTCTAGTCCGGCTCGATGCGTGCGACCTGTCCATACTCGTTCAGGATTACTCAATATTCCGTGGTACCGTGTCCCGATGATCACTGTTGGTACGTCGCTCCTTGCTGCAATCATGGCCACAGCCACCGTTGCGCCACCCGCCAGTGAAGCGGACTTTGTGTCGCTCTTCAATGGAACCGACCTGCAAGGATGGGTTGGCGACACCACCGGTTACTCCGTTGAATCTGGCGCGATCACCTGCGGTCCAAAGGGAACCGACCTGTTTACCGCCAGCGACTATGCAAACTTTGTATTGCGCCTGCAATTCAAACTTTCGGCTGGAGCAAACAACGGTATTGGCGTGCGTGCTCCCGGTGCAGGTGATGCGGCATATGAAGCGATGGAGTTTCAGGTTCTTGACGATGCCAACGACAAATACAAGGGCTGGCTGAAGGATTGGCAGCACCACGGCAGCGTGTACGGCATTGCACCATCCAAGAACGCGGCTGCCGCCATGCGTCCTGTGGGAGAGTGGAACGACCAAGAGATTATTCTTGATGGCCGGCACGCCAAGGTCACCCTCAATAACACGGTGATTCTTGACATTGACCTTGATGCCGCACTGAAGGACGGAACACTCAGCGGCAAGGAACACCCAGGAGCGCGCCGTAGCACTGGAAAGATTGGTTTCCTGGGGCACGGTGACTATGTCCAGTACCGARATATTCGAATTCGAACACTGCCAGCCGTATCCGCACCGGTGGCGCCTGTTGCACCAGTTACGCCTGCATCGCCGATGACACCCGTGACACCAATAACACCCAGGACACCTGTGAAGCCGGTGACGCCGGTGACGCCGGCGTCACTAGCGACGCCCGTGACCCCAGCGAACCCCGTACCACCAGCGACCCCCAACAAACCATCCTGAGCCCCAAGAACTCCATGCCATTCCAGGAACCAATTCCCGCACCCACCGCGGCTGCCACTGGCAGCGGGCGCTCCATCCTGTTGACGCTGGCGGCCATTGTTGTCATCGCCGCCGGCGTGCGCGAAGCCGCGGGAATCATCACGCCGATTTTGGCAGCAGCGTTCATCTCCATGATCGCCATCCTGCCCCTGACGCTGCTGCAAGGGAAACTAGGTGTGCCGCGTTGGTTGGCACTGCTCATTGTGCTGCTACTCACCATGGGTGGCGCGCTTGGTCTTGGCTACTACCTCAGTCAGTCA